>NZ_JAGGDM010000015.1:0-129898 GCF_017653625.1 Alteromonas sp. K632G | reverse complement strand
ACTCTTCAATTAAATATATCGAATATGAATCGTCGTTGTGTGACACTCTTAATGAGTACCCACACAGATTGTCTTGTTTAAATTGTTAAAGAACTATCGTGCAAAAATCATAATGCGAAGCATTCTGTTTTTGCGCAAGGAGGACTAACACTACATATAGTTGCTTAGACTTCCTCACCTCACCCGAACGGCCATTGCCTTTTCGATGAGCGCTTCTCTTCGAAGCGGATGCGCATTCTACGCGTTTCGTTTTCAGTGTCAACGTTTTTCGTAAATTTCTTTTCGAACCGTTGTTAACTCCAAAGAGTTAATGAAAACTGCTTTTCCAGTGTTGTTACCAACTCCTTAAAGCGAGGCGCGCATTCTACGCGCTTCGGTTTTCATGTCAACACTTTCAGAAAATTAATTTCAAAAGCATTTCCTTGTAAACCTTGCCAGTACTACCTTTCAGGTTGTAGTGACTTGCTTTGTCAGTGTAAGTTATTTCACTTTCCTGTCGAAGCGGATGCGCATTCTAGAGATTTCTGAGGCAAGGTCAACCTCTTTTTGATAATTCATAAAAAAAGCGACCTAGAAGGTCGCTTTTTAGTCGTTTGGTATATTAATACAACTAACTCATCACTATTAATGACTGAGAGGCGTGTTTTTACACTTTATTAGACGACTCTTTGTCTTGCTGCCCTTCGCTACTATCGACAGTATCGGTCGCACTATTAGCATCAAAGTCTGCATCTTCTTCTTGCTCACCTACTACGTCGTTCAATGTAACTTTATCGACGGTTCTAAATGTATTGATTGGGCCAGCAAGCGCGTAAAGAGAAAACACAATAAAGAGTACCAAAGCAGGCTCTGTTGCTACCACCACAAATATAAGTAGCACAATAAGCAGCCCTACGAAAGGAACCTTCCCATGCCAATTCAATTCTTTGAATGAATTGTATTTGAAGTTACTCACCATTAGTAGGCCAGCGAAACCAGTGACTAACGCCACTACAATTCCGTAGTCTGTACCTACAGCATCATATTCAACGCCTACCCAGACTAAGCCAGCAACTACTGCTGCTGCTGCTGGGCTAGCCAAGCCTTGAAAGAAGCGTTTATCGGCAATACCAACTTGCGTATTAAATCGCGCTAAACGTAGGGCAGCACCTGCCACATAAACAAAGGCAGCTAACCAACCGAACTTACCGAGCTCAGTTAAGCCCCAGTTGTATGCCACTAACGCCGGCGCCATACCAAATGACACCATATCGGCCATTGAGTCATATTCAGCACCAAAATCGCTTTGCGTATTCGTCATACGCGCAACCCGGCCATCTAATCCATCAAAAACCATAGCAACAAATATAGCTACCGCTGCTGCTTCAAATCTTCCTGTCATTGAAGACACTACTGCAAAAAAGCCTGAAAATAGACCCGCAGTGGTTAATAGATTGGGAAGAAGATAAATCCCTTTTCGCTTTTGTTCAGACATAAGTCCTCATACTTCTATATGTAATGCAGCAATTATTTCATAGATATTGTTTAACGCCTAGCAAAGTAAATTCTACGTATGCGTTATCTATAAGTAATAGTGTGCGACTTGGTTTAAGTTTACATGCGCAAACTTATCTAATAACTAGGTATACGCCCACATACCTTTTTTAGCTCACCGTTCAGTTATCATACAAATCCATGTTGAAACTAGCGATACCTTTTACGCCGCCTTAAAAGTTGTACTTCTGCTCAGTAAGAAGAGGTATTCGCGCCCAAGCCCAATTAGGGTTTATAAGGAACACCGCCATGCGCAGTTTATTTAAAAAAGTAGTACTACCATCGCTACTCTTATTCTCATCAACCACAGCAATCTTCGTTGCTGGCAATGCGCAAGCTACCTATCACAACAACCACAATTATTCTTATTGCGGTAGCGGTAGTTCTAATAGTAGTAGCAACCAAAACTCATCCTGTAATTCTGCGTTGGGTGAGCATACTTATGATTTAGTAGAAGACGGGGTCTATCAAAGTACAAATGCCAACGACTCAAATATCAGCATAGATGGTGTCAGTATATCACTTGCCGCCTTTTCTGATACTCAGGGTGTTTACAACGAAACCGTAGTAGGTGCAGATTTAGAGAAAATATCTAATCAATGGGCCTATGGTGTTACCAACAACGACGAAGCAATTTACAGCGGTAACTCTGATCACGCCATAGATAACCTGAATTACAATTATCAAGGTAGTAACGCTGCGTACAGAAGCGGGACAACCAATGTTGAGAGAGACTACGACTTCGTACTTCTTTCTTTCGACCAAGCTGTAACCTTAACCGGTGCAAGTTTCTCTTGGCTATATGACAGTAACGACAGTCAAATATCTGTTGCAGCATTAGGAAACACTTCAACGCTGACTTCCGGGGTTAATACTTGGAGCGATATAGTTGCAGATGCATTGACGTCAGCATCTTTTGATATAGAGAACTGTGAAACGCTAGATCACCGCGCCGACTTTACCTTTACTGAATCTTCTCAGTATTGGCTTGTTGGCGCTTATAATACCGTTTTCGGTAACATAGGCGGGTATGTAGGTAACGATGCATTCAAACTTGCTAACATAGGTTTTTCCAAAACTGAGACACAAGCGCCCCCCGCCCCTACAGAAGTTACTGAGCCAGGTACGCTAGGACTGCTTATGGCATGTTCATTATTTGTGATGTGGCGCCGTAAGAAAAGCATTTAAAGTTATTAGACTTTAGATCACTGACAAGTGGTTGTACCTGTCAGCTTTTTTTACTACCATAAAAACAACATCATTAAATTATAAAAAAATCAACGACATAACAAATGGCACAGTAAATGCTTACTAACTATTATTATGGTAAATATTAGTGGTAATGAAACATATGAAAGGCTTAACAAGTTTTGCGTTTAGCGTAGCTGTATTATTGACCGGAAACGTTCTGGCTGATGATAGTCTCAGTGAAGCAACCTATTCTCTTTCTGAAAATGGAATTACTCAAACTTTAACTCCATCTGCCTCACATGGTTCTGTGATCAACATTGATGGAACAGATGTTTATGTCGGTATTACAGCATGGTCGGACACAGGGAACTTAAGCAGTTCTTCGTCTGAAGATACAAAATTAGACCAAGGCGACATCAAAGGCTGGAGCGAATACGGCAACGTCGGTTATGGCATCTTGAATGACGATTATTCGTGGGGTGGAGATAGTCATTCGGCTGATAATTACAATGATGACGGTAAAGATGATTTCGATATGTTTTTACTGAGTTTTAGTGAAGACGTGACTCTTCAGGGATCATCATTTTCTTGGGTAAATGGAAATAATGGAACCAAAGAGGTGACTGTTGCGGGGTTAAGTGACATTAATTCGTTTAGCGATAGCGTAGAGTCAACATGGGCTAGTGTTTCAAGTTCTATTGTTGCGGGTACACTCGGTCACTTTGGTATAGGCAGTAGAGACAGTTCAACAAATTTGTATGAATCTAAATTTACGACGTTAACGAATTCTGCAAAATACTGGTTAGTCGGTGCATATAATACTGTTTTTGATGATAGTTCAAGCACTTATCACGGAGTAGGCTTTAAGCTTTCTTCACTTGACCTAGCGATTCAAAAATCTACAACGCCTCCACCGGCTCCAACACCGGTTAGCGAGCCAGGTGCACTTGCGCTGATGAGTATAGGACTTGGCCTTTTAGCTTACCGCCGTAAGCGTCGCGTTTAATTGTTTTAATACGCAGGGAAAACACGTATCTTTATAAGGTGGCTTAGGCCACCTTTTTTTATGCTATTTTTAAGCTTGTAGCTGGGTAATATTTTAAGGTAATTATGGATTTGGTTAATAATAAAAAAGGTTTTTTCAAGCGAGCACTTGTCACGGCTATCGCGACCTCAATTTTTGCTTTCAATAGTTTCGCAACAACTTCTGAAGATTATGAAAAAGCACTCTCAGCTTTTAACGAGACAGCTTACGATGAAGCCTATATACACCTAAAAAACAGCTTACAAAAAGATCCCGAAAACCTTGCTGCAAAAATGTTGATGGGTGAAATTTTACTTATTAACGGTTATTTAAACGCAGCTGAATTGGAATTTGTAGAGGCGCTAGAAATGGGCGCCGATATAAATTTATTGGCTGAGTTGCTGGGCAACACTTGGCTGTTCATGAACAAGTATCAAAGCATCGTCGATTTCACCGATGTGGACAAGTTATCTGGTGACGCTGAGCGGGAGTGGTTACTGATAAGAGCTACCGCGTGCGTTCGATTAGAAGATAGTGAATGTGCGCTTAAAGATTACAATACGATTGTGGCCTCTTCACCTAATTTTGTGCCAGCGATAAACGGGCTAGCCTCTATTGCTTTGCAAAACGAAGAGTTAGTTGAAGCCAACCAACTTATACAGAACGCGATTTCCATCGAGCCAGAAAACGCTATTTCATGGAGATTAAAAGGACAATTAGCTTACCGTCAAGGCGATAAAGATGCCGCTACTGCCAATTTACAAAAAGCGCTCACGTTTAACCGAAACGACCCTATTGCGCTTCGTAATTTAGTTGATCTTTATTTAGAAGCGAAAGACTACGATACGGCAAAATTGTTTGTTGATGAGATTATTGAAGATACACCAAACGATCCTTTAGCTATCCTGTTGAACAGCTGGTTGCAAAGTAGAGATAACAAAGAGGCCATTGATAATAAAAAGCTAAAAGAGCTAAATGACTTTATGGCGCAACTGGATCCAGAGTTAATTACCTCTCAACCTATGTTGCTTTATATCAGTGGTTTAACTAATTTTTTCAATAACAACATGGAAACTGCGGCTAAAGATTTTTCCGCTTATCTGCAAAAAGAGCCCGAAGATTTGCAAGCAGTACTAATGCTCAGTCAAGTTTATATGGCTACCCAGCAAGACAAACAAGCACTGCTACTTCTAGAACGCTATCAAGAACCTTTAATGGAAAACCCCGACTCTGCACTTATGTTGGGTGATCTTTTCATTCGTCAAAAAAAGTCATTTAAAGCTGAACGACTGCTTCGAAATTTGGAAGAAAAATATCCTGATGAAGGAAAACTTCAACTATTCAAAATTAAGTTGATGGCGGCTAGAGGCAAACAAGAGCAAGCCTTGTCTATTCTTCAAGAGAACCTACCAAAATACACACAAAATGCCGGTTTCCTATTTACTTATTCGTTAATGAATTTGCAAGCAGAGCGTTTTGAACCAGCCCTTGAAGGGGCTAACTTGCTAAACAAGCTATTCCCTGATGAAGCCGAGGTTTATAATTTAAAAGCCGGTATTCTTATTAGGCAGGGGCAACTAGAAGCGGCAAAAGAAAATATCGAAAAAGCACTCGAGCAAAACCCCACCCTCTTTCCTGCAAAGTTTAATTTAGCAGCTACAGAAAGTCGGTTGGGTAATGTTGATGAATCAAACGTGCTGGTAGAAGAGTTACTTATCCTATCGCCACAGCACAGTGAAACCCTAATGTTGAAAGCGTTCAACATGACTAAACAGGGCTATGTAGAACCAGCGAAACAGATTTATCTCGATGTACTTACCTTAGACCCATCGAATGTGGGTTCAAGAGAAAGACTGTCATCCTTGTATCAACAGCAAGGTGATACAAAAAATGCGTTGTATCACTTAGATCTATTGTTAAAGGATAACTTCGATAACGCAGAGTACTTACTTCGAAAAGCATCGCTACTCATAAACTCAAAGCAGCTTACTGAAGCAGAAAAAACGCTCAATATTGTTCGAAACTTTATTAACGACAACCCAAGAGATTTAGTAACGTATTCCGATTTGATACGCTCGCTAGGCAACAATGACCTGTCGCTCAACGCGATGGAGCGGGCATACAGTATTTCGCCAGAGAATAGCTCTATTTCTCTACGGTACGCCAGTTTACTGCTCGACTTACAAAACAATACTAAAGCTAAATCACTATTAAATGGCATGCCAAAAGCAAAAGAGCAAACTCCAATTTATTGGTATTTGATTGGCCGTTTAGAAGCTAATTTGAACAAAGACAATGCAGCAGTCGATGCTTACCTCAAGGCTCTGGATGTTAATCCAAGCTTTTCTCAAGCTTTCGTAGCCATTTATAATTACGCATTGAACGAAGAGTTTGTAGATACCTTTCTATCTAAATCTAGAGAATTAATAGCAGAAAATGACGCTAATTTATTAGCGAAAAACTTACTAGCGCAATATTTGTTTTTCATTCGAAATTTTGAAGAATCTACCGCACTATACAAAGAGTTAGTCGAGAACCCAAATACACTTAATCCAGCTGAGGCTTACAACCGTTTGGCTATTATGGCCGTTGAGGACTCATTAGAAACAGCCCATGCACACGCTAATACAGCCTTCGAACTACAGCCTAATTCAGCCAAAATACTTGATACCTTTGGTCATATAAAAGCATTGCGAGGCGAATATGAAACCAGCCTCAAACTATTACGCGACGCCTTTGCACGTGATGCCAATGATCCTAACATTCGCTATCACTTGGGTTACACATTGGCTAAATTAGGCAGAATTGAAGAAGCAAAAGAAGAATTAACCTTTGCGGTAAATGTGAAACGACCTTTCTTTAAACGTCCTGAAGCACAAAGCCTGCTTGATAGTCTCTAGCTACCTTCATTAACCTTTTCTCACGTTTAAAAAAGCCACACTATCTATCAAGATGTGTGGCTTTGTTTTATCTACACAGTCACTACTGCGGCATAGCTAATCAATCACTGGTTTGAAATCACTAGCTTTTCGTTATCCACACCTATTCTGATAACAGAATCTGGCACCAAATCACCAGAAAGTAACTTTTGTGCTAGCGGGTTTTCTATATGAACTTGAATTGCCCGTTTGAGTGGCCGAGCACCATATACTGGGTCGAACCCGGCATCAGCAAGTTTATCCATAGCTGCACCCGATAAATTAAGCTTATAACCTTTTTCTACTAACCTGGCACGTAGTGCTGCCAGTTGAATTTTGGCAATAGATTTAATTTCGTCTTTGCCAAGAGGATGGAATACCACAATGTCATCAACTCGGTTGATGAACTCAGGGCGGAAATGTTGCCCTACCACCGACATGACTGACGCTTTCATTTCTTCGTACTGACTTTCTTCATGCTGATTTTGAATGATGTCAGAACCTAAGTTAGACGTCATGATCACCACAGTATTTTTAAAATCTACGGTGCGGCCTTGTCCATCGGTCAAACGGCCATCGTCTAACACTTGTAGCAAGATATTAAAAACATCAGGATGCGCTTTCTCTACTTCGTCGAGCAAAATAACAGAGTAAGGTTTTCTGCGTACCGCTTCGGTCAAATAGCCGCCTTCTTCGTATCCAACATAACCAGGGGGAGCCCCAACTAATCGAGCAACCGAGTGACGCTCCATAAATTCCGACATATCAATACGCACCATGGCGTCTTCGGTGTCGAACATGAAACCGGCTAGTGCTTTACATAGTTCAGTTTTACCAACCCCTGTTGGGCCTAAAAATAAGAATGAGCCGATAGGACGGTTAGGATCCGCAAGACCAGCTCGAGAACGTCTGATGGCATTAGACACAGCCTCAACCGCTTCCCCCTGCCCTACTACACGTTTGTGTAATACATCTTCCATCTTAAGTAATTTATCACGCTCGCCTTCTAGCATTTTAGCGACAGGTATACCTGTCCATCGGGACAATACATCGGCAATTTCAACTTCGGTGACCTTATTTTTCACCAACTTAGTTTCTCGGGTTTCATTCTCAGATGCCCGCTCAAGTTTTGCTTCTAACTCGGGAATTCTGCCGTACTGAAGCTCAGACATACGATTTAAATCTGATGCTCTGCGCGCAATCTCTAAATCGAGCTTCGCTTGTTCAAGTGCCGACTTAATAGTTTGGGTACCTTGCATGGCTTCTTTCTCATCAAGCCATACTTTTTCAAAGTCATTGTATTTAGTTTCAGCCTGCTCACGTTCAAGCTCAATCATTTCTAAACGTTTATGGCTGGCATCATCAGTTTCTTTCGCAAGCGCTTGCTCTTCCAGCTTCAGTTGAATAATACGGCGCTCTAACCTGTCCATATCCTCAGGCTTTGAATCAATTTGAATGCGAATACTCGATGCTGCTTCATCAATTAAATCAATCGCTTTATCGGGGAGTTGTCTGTCGCTAATATAGCGATGAGACAAGCTGGCCGCCGCTACAATGGCAGGGTCGGTAATATCTACTGAATGGTGAAGTTCATACCGTTCTTTCAACCCCCGCAAGATAGCAATGGTGTCTTCTACGCTAGGTTCATCTACCACTACCTTTTGGAATCGGCGTTCAAGAGCGGCGTCTTTTTCGATATATTGGCGGTATTCATCAAGGGTTGTGGCGCCGACACAGTGCAATTCACCGCGGGCTAGCGCGGGTTTTAACATATTCCCCGCATCCATAGCACCATCGCCTTTTCCGGCGCCAACCATGGTATGCAGTTCGTCGACGAATAAAATAACGCGGCCTTCTTCTTTAGCTAATTCATTGAGAACCGCTTTAAGGCGCTCTTCAAATTCTCCACGGTATTTTGCGCCTGCCACCAGTGCGCCCATATCTAGAGAAAGTACACGCTTATTCTTGAGCCCTTCTGGTACTTCACCGTTAATAATACGCTGTGCTAAACCTTCAACAATCGCAGTTTTACCGACTCCAGGCTCACCAATCAACACGGGGTTATTCTTGGTTCTGCGTTGCAAAACTTGCACTGCACGACGAATTTCGTCATCGCGACCAATAACGGGGTCGAGTTTGCCTTGTTCTGCGCGCTCGGTTAAATCGGTGGTAAATTTTTCCAGTGCTTGACGCACGTCTTCAGCATTAGGATCGTTTACGGTTTGCCCGCCACGCATAGAATCAATGGCATTTTCAACGTTATCTTTGGTAATGTTAAGCTGCTTTAGAATTTCGCCTAACCGGCCGTTGTCTTGAATAGCGGCAAGTACGAAAATTTCAGAGGTAATATATTCATCTTTACGCTGCTGAGCGATTTTGTCGCACAGGTTAAGCAATATGCCACTTTGTTTACTTAGCTGTACATCACCGCCAATGCCATCAACACTAGCAATGCGGTCAACCGCTTCACTTAACGCCGAGCGAAGTGCATTCACATTTACATTTGCTTGGTCAAGTACGGGTCTTACCGAACCACCTTGCTGATTTAGCAAAGCCGTCATTAAATGTACAGGTTCGATGTATTGATGGTCGCGCCCAAGCGCTAAAGATTGAGCATCCGAAATGGCAAGTTGGAACTTATTGGTGAATCTGTCTAATCGCATAGCTAAACCCTAATAATGTCAAAATACCCTATACATTAGTTATGGGAGCTTATTGAATGAGATTCAAGAGAAACGATTAAAGTTTCGTAAACCTTTGATTTAGCGCAAACCTATTACACTTACCATTCTACCGGTAGATGTCTTGCCTTGATGCGTGGCCCTGCGGTGGGAGTAAAACTGTTTTTCATTGCAGTAGGTGCAAAGCTGACTATTAATGACGGTACCCACATTGAGCGATGCTAGCTGCTGGGTCGCAATGGCGGGTAAATCCAATTTAAACTTAGTGGGTATATCACCTTGGCATAATGCTGACGGATAATCTGCGAAGCGTTGTGCTAACGACGCATCTACTTCATAGCATTGCTGACAAATAGCGGGCCCGATCCAAGCCATTAACTCTGAAGCTTGGCTTGAAAAGTGGTTTACTGTGCGTCTAATAATTTCAGACTCAAGCCCTTTCCATCCGGCATGCACGGCGGCTACTTCCTTACCCGCATTATCACAAATAAGGATAGGTACGCAGTCAGCTGTCATTACCGCACAAAAATGCGTAGTACTTGTGGTATACGCTGCATCGCCTTCTGTCTCGCTAGAAGGCAACGTAACAACATGGTTACCATGAACTTGGTTTAACCACGTAATAGCATTGGCATAGGGCAAACCGGCACGATTTAATGCCACGGCTTTTTTGTCATCACCCACATGGTCACCAATATTGCACTGGGCATACTCCCCACGACTGGCACCTGGGTTATCGAGGTCACAGCCACTACCATCGCGGGTAGTGGTGTAAGCAACCACGTTATTAGGGCTATTCCATTGGGGCGTTATCATACCGAGTTCCGAGATGCAGTAACCATTATTCGTGATTCAGACATACCAGTTACACTGACTAAATCATATCCTCAGGATTTTCTTTAGAGTCTAAGCGTACCGCCGCTAATAAGTCTTGCATATCTTGCGGCAGTGGCGCTTGCCATGTCATCCACTCTTCCGTTTCTGGATGATATAAAGAAAGTTGCGCTGCGTGTAAAGCCTGACGCTGGAAACCCCGTAACGTGTTAACAAAGTCATCAGATGCACCTTTCGGTAAGCGAGGTCTGCCACTGTAGGTAGGGTCGCCTAGTAACGGATGCTTAATGTGGGCCATATGCACACGAATTTGGTGGGTCCTGCCTGTTTCCAGCTTTAAACGCAAATGCGTATAAGCACGAAACTTCTCGATAACACGAAAGTGAGTTACTGCAGGTTTACCATTTTCACGCACGGCCATATGTGTACGCTTAGTTGCATGGCGGCCAATAGGCTCATCCACTACACCACCCGCTACCATAGTACCCATTGCAACGGCTTCATACTCTCGGCTCATCACCCGCGTTTGAAGCTGGTCTACTAGGTGGGTTTGTGCTGGTAAGGTTTTCGCTACTACCATCAAGCCAGTTGTGTCTTTATCTAAACGGTGCACTATACCGGCACGAGGCACTTTATCGATGTCAGGAACATGATTAAGCAATGCGTTAAGCACGGTGCCACTTGGATTGCCCGCACCAGGATGAACCACTAAGTCAGCAGATTTGTTAATGACTAAAATATGTTCATCTTCATAAACAATATCCAATGCAATATCTTGCGCTTGGCTCGTGACCTGTATTTCTATTTCAGCACTAACAGTCACCACTTCATCCATTTGCATTTTATGGCGTGGTACTGTGATAACCTGTCCATCAACGGACACATTTCCGCCTTGGATCCAAGTTTTTAGCTTAGAACGTGAATATTCAGGGAACAAATCAGCTAAAACCTGATCTAACCGAAGACCAAAGTGCTCAGCCCCTGTGGTTGCTTCTAATTGTAATGTGTTGTCCGACTCTGTCATAACACCGATTATTAAGTGTAAAAAGGGTATTATAACAAGCTTTCAATCGGTACACTGCGTTGTTTACGAATTTGTATGGTTTTTATCATCGCGAGTACGTTAGAATAAGTGAACATGAGCTTAGACAGCGAAGTAATCAATACTGTTTAGCAGGAAAAAAGAACTATTATGAAATCAATTCGATTACTAGCACCTGTGTTATTAGGTGCAATGGTATCTGTCGCAGGCTGTAGTAGCTCCTCCGACGAAGAAGAAAAAGCCGTAATGGCTAATATGGGTGCGCAACAGCTGTATAACAGAGCCAAGCAAAGCATGGAAGTGGGTAACTTCAGTGCTGCAGCCCAGACATTAGGCGCATTAGACTCTCGCTATCCATTTGGTCCGCTTTCGCACCAAGTACAATTGGACCTTATCTACAGTTACTACAAATCCGGTAAAAGTGATGAGACGTTGGCCACTATCGATAGGTTTATTCGTCTTAATCCAAACCACTCAGATGTTGATTATGCCTACTATATGCGCGGCCTAACCAACATGGAGTCTGACAGTAACCTGTTTCAAGATTTAATGAACATTGATAGGACTGACCGAGATCCTTCGAAATCTCGTCAGGCTTTTGAAGATTTCAGACGCTTAATGCAGCAATACCCTGACAGTAAATATGCTGCAGACGCTCGCAAGCGCATGCTTCATATTAAAGACAGGCTTGCACGATACGAAATTGCTATTGCCCGCTTCTATATGCGCAGACACGCTTATGTTGCAGCAGCTAACCGTGGTAGATATGTTATCGAGCACTTCCCTGAAAGTACGCAAATTCAGCAAGCGCTTGAAATCATGGTGTCTAGTTACGAGCAATTAGGCTTGGATGATTTGCGTGGAAACGCAATGAAGACATTAAAGCTAAACTTCCCTGAAAGTGATTTTATTAGCTAATGACGCGA
Organism: Alteromonas sp. K632G; assembly: GCF_017653625.1. Classification (NCBI taxonomy): domain Bacteria; kingdom Pseudomonadati; phylum Pseudomonadota; class Gammaproteobacteria; order Alteromonadales; family Alteromonadaceae; genus Alteromonas; species Alteromonas sp. K632G. The sequence goes on along the minus strand of NZ_JAGGDM010000015.1, from coordinate 117,749 downwards.
ATAACTATATCAAAAAAGCGCAGTTCATAATGAACTGCGCTTTTTTTTGATTTTAAACTTTTACAAAGGAAATATTTGGATGCTGCTATTGCGAAAGGTTAGCGAAAGAAAAGATGACTAAACGGATTAAGAAGGCGCGCTATACCTGAAGTAAAATGCAAAGGCTGATCGACAATAGTAAAAACCAAGCAACCTTGGGTGTTATCTGACCGAGGTGTGTGAGTGTTTTGGCCATCCATAAAGATAAAATCGCCGGAGTCGTAGTTGTTAAGCCCGTCACTGAATTCGCCGTTAATGACTAACGTATATTCGGTGCCTCGGTGAGTATGTTCAGGAACACTTCCACCTTTACCCATGTAAATAAAGTTAGCTACACCTTGGCTACCTAAATCTACTGGTGCTTGCCACAGCTTACCTACCAAGCTAGACCAACCACCTGTCTTCTCTTTATACCGCTGAAGTGTTCGTGGCAAGACAAAGTTTCTACCATCAAGCTCAATAGAATCATTAGCAGCCATGCTGACTTCTGTGTTTGTGTTCTGCTTTCTGGGCGATTGTTTCTGTTGTGAACCGGTATCGGCTTCAACAGATGACGGCGATTGGGTAATTTGCGCAATCATCGCGCTATAATCGGCTTTAAGATCAACTTGCTTAAAACCATTATCTTCTAGTAATGAACCAGCAAGGCGCTCGGTTTCTTGCTCCACAAACCGCTGACATGTGCTACACATATCACAATGTGCGGAAACCATCAGCGAAACGGCCGGCGATAAATCCCCGTCCACAAATGAAACAAGTTGTTGAGCACTTGGGTGGAACCTAATCATTACTCTGCAACATACCTTTTAGTCTTTGAAGTGCCAAACGGGTTCTTGATTTAACCGTACCCAAAGGAATATCTAATTCATCAGCGACTTCTTGCTGTGATTTACCATCAATATAGATTGCTTCGATCACTGCTTTTTGTTTTACAGGAAGCGATTCAAACAAATAACCGATTTGTTCTAATGTAACTTGTTCATCAAGAGGTGCTTCGTTTAAGTCTGCAGTTTGTTCACACAATACTGGCCATAAATCATCAGAACACACATCTTCTTTTCGGTTTTGAAGCTTACGAAGCATATCAAAACGAATGTTTCGAGCAATAGTGAAAATCCACGTAGATGGCGAACCTTTTTCCGCATTAAACAAATGCGCTTTTTGCCACACGTTCGACATAGTGTCTTGAACTAGCTCCATGGCAAGGGCTTCGTTACCCATCTGCTTTAAAGCGTATGAACGAAGTCTTGGAGCAAAGTAATTAAAAACTCGCGCAAAAGATGCTTTACAACGCTTTTGGGCAACTTCTACTAGGTAATCTGACATCTCAACCGCGCATTCTTTCGGTTTAATCGTACTCTTACTTTGTTCTAAAGGAATTCCAACTAACATAAGGTTTCGTCCGTTTATCCGATTCGATTAATATATTTTACAAACAAACGATGAAAGAAGTTCGAAAAAATCGCCAAATCCACATTACAATTGTTTAATGGAATTTAAGAAGTTTTCTCTTAATTCGTTTTATCGAATTAAAGCACAAAGATAGTTAAGTAAGTTCTTGTCGCCACCCTCTTTAAGAAACTGCTGCTTTTGTCCACCATCAACAGGTAACAATTCAAGCCACCGTCTTAACACCCATATAGGGTCGTCAAACTGGGTTTCTTCGTAGAGTGATGCTATCTCCGTATACTTCGCAAAAATTTCTTTCAAACGCTCATTTATAGGCGCTAATTGCTGAGGTGATATTTCGCAGTTCCAAGGCGATACAGAACGACAATGGCCTGTACGTAACCCATCTGATTCAACTGCTACATCAGTTACCTCAACTAACTCTAATCCAGCAACCTTTATGCCAAGCAAGCCGTCATCGAGTAAATCGAAGTCGACAACCTTAGCGTAGGTACCAATCGGATAAATATGTTCATTACGGGATTTATCACCAGATGCGTTTAGCATACACATCACAAACCCTTTATTTTCAGCGCATGCCTGCTTAACCATGCGCGTGTACCTTGGCTCGAAAATACGTAACGCCATGCGTCCTTCTGGAAGCAAGTGGGCAGATAACGGAAATAGTGGAATCGATGTCTTACTCATAAACTCTTAACTCTTTTGGTCATAAGCAATTACGCCACTGTGAACAAATTGGATCGCTAGGGAAAAAATTTCACACTTTAGTCTAGGGGCAATGATCCTACGCGCCGCTTTATTTGTAGAATGACTATATTAAGAAAACGTTAACTAACTCGGTTACGCTTGGAATAATAGAACGATAATCAAAATAGCGTGTATAGTAGTTACAAACATACTTTAACGAGTATTAGCAATAGTAACAAAGAGTTACATAGCTGTTTTACGTTAGCAAATTAACAAAGTGAAGAAGTGATGACTGTATTAGATAGATTCTCAACCATGTACGCCGATATATGCCAAATCACTCTAGATGACTTAGCCGATATATATGCTTCCAACGTTACATTTGTTGACCCTATCACTACCCACCATGGCCTAGATGATGTTCAGAAGTATTTTGCAAACTTGCTCGAGCAAGCCGAGCGTTGTCAGTTTGACATATCGATGATTGCGCCAGTGAGTAGTAACAGTGTGACTCATATTGTTAACTGGACGATGAACCTCAAACTTAAACAAAGTGACAAGCTGATAACCGTAGATGGGAACACCCAACTAACGGTAAAGGATGACATTATTGTTTATCACAAAGATTATTATGATTTAGGGGAAATGGTATATGAACACATTCCTCTGTTAGGCTTCTTTGTGAAGAAAATTAAAAAGAGGTTAGCGAAATGAAGACATTACTCATTACAGGCGCCACCTCGGGTATTGGCAAAGCATTAGCACTTCATGCAGCAGAAAAAGGCTATCAGGTAATTGCATGCGGAAGAAACCAAGGTGTTCTAGATGAACTGGCCTCGAAACCAAATATTAAGCCGCTCAAATTTGATGTCACTTCTCTTGAAGATGCAAAACAGGCGCTACACAACGTAAAGTGCGATGTTGCTATTTTAAATGCAGGCACCTGCGAATATGTAGATATTGATGAATTCGAGTCAGATATGTTTAGACGCGTTTTCGAGACCAACTTTTTTGGGGTAGTTCACTGTGTAGAGGCGCTAATTCCTTCATTAAAGAGAGGAAATAAGCTAGTCATCGTGGATAGTATGGCTCGCCTTCTCCCGTTTACCCGTTCTCAGGCTTATGGGGCGAGCAAGGCAGCCCTTCACTATTTTACGAAAAGCTTAGAGGTAGATTTACACGACCGCGGTATAAAGGTTCAAGCGGTATCACCAGGCTTTGTCGAAACCCCTCTTACTGACAAAAATGACTTTGATATGCCAATGAAAATTACGGCCACTGAAGCGGCGGAGTCTATGCTCAAAGGTATTGAAACCGACAAGCAAACCGTTTTTTTCCCCCGCATGTTTGGCCTCATACTTCGGTTTATGCATATTTTACCGGTTGGATTACAAAAAAAATTATCACTATCAATGCGAGAAAAGCAGTAGAGCACAATAACAATGACAAAAAATGTAGCGATTATTGGGACAGGCATTTCAGGCCTGACTTGCGGGTATTTGTTAAATGAAACGGCTGATATAACGGTTTATGAGGCCAATGATTACATTGGAGGGCACACCGCCACTAAGAAAATCAATGATGATGGCATTGAACGAAATATCGATACCGGTTTCATTGTATTTAATGATTGGACCTACCCTAGATTTATAAAGCTGATGAAGCAACTTGATGTTGCATACCAACCTACCGAGATGAGCTTTTCTGTTACCAGTAAGAAAGCTAACATCGAGTACAATGGTAATACGATTAACAGCCTATTTGCACAGCGTAGAAATATACTACGCCCGAGGTTTTGGCGCATTGTACGCGACATTCTGAAGTTTAATAAAGCTTGTAAAGCTTTTGTCGCCGAGAAGAGAGACACTTCTTCAATGACACTTCAAGATGTTATTAACGAGCTAAAGTTAAGTGATGACTTTGCGCGCTACTATATTTTGCCCATGTGCGCCGCTATTTGGTCTGCAAGTCTCGCCCAAACTAGGCAGTTCCCGCTGACTTTCTTTCTTCAGTTTTTTAACAACCACGGTTTACTCAATATAAGTGACAGGCCACAGTGGTATACCATTAAAGGTGGCTCTAGCACTTATATCCCTCCGTTAATCGCCAGTTTTCAAGACAAGATAAAGCTATCATGTGGCGTTACTAATGTTAAGAAAGTGGGTGATACGTGGCAGGTTACTGACACATCTGGCGCTCAAGCCATATTTGATCACGTTATTTTTGCTTGTCATAGCGACCAAGCATTGGCCATGCTAGATACCCCCACCGACGCTCAGCAAGCTGTGTTGGGCGCCATTGGCTTTGCTGAAAACGATGTCCTCATGCACAAAGATACAAACCAACTTCCTAAGCGCAAGCTTGCATGGGCAAGTTGGAATTACCGCTTAAAAGACGATGCTGACGAGGAAGAAAGACCGGCTTCGGTGACTTACGATATGAATATTCTCCAGCGATTAGACGCAGCTAATACCTACTGCGTCACCCTTAATAACACGGATGAAATTGATACAAGCGCGGTATTGGGTAGCTATCAATATGCGCATCCTCAATTTAGTGAAGTTATGGTGAACGCACAACAGCGCCGAAGCCAAATATGTGGTGTGGATAATCTGCATTTTTGCGGCGCCTACTGGTATAACGGCTTCCATGAAGATGGTGTGCACAGCGCATTAGATGTATGCGAGCGATTTGGAGTTAACCTTTGATGGATAGCGCTATTTATGAAGGAAAGGTGTATCACGAGCGCTTTTCACCTACCCAACATAAGTTCGACTATCATATTTATTTGTTCTGGATAAAATTAAACGAAGTCGATGCATTGCCAGCAGCCTTGAAACACTTCTCTGTTAATTCAAAAGCGAGAGTGCGCTTCAAACGTGAAGATTACTTAGGTGATAGCAACACGCCATTAGACCAAAGCGTACTAGAAAAAATGAACAGTTTAAGTGAGGATACCTTAAGCGGTGATGTATATATGCTTGGGCAGCTTCGTATGTGGGGAATGTATTTCAGCCCAGTTAATTTTTACTATTTAAAGGGTAAAGACGATGCCTTTACCCATGTATTAGCAGAAGTCAGCAATACCCCTTGGAATGAGCGGCATTACTATTTGGTAGATTTAGCCGTGCAAGCAGATACACCAAAAGCGTTCCACGTATCGCCGTTTAACCCCATGGACATGACGTACAAATGGCGAATAACACAACCTAGCCAACGCCTATCATTAACGATGGACTGTGTTCGAGGCGAAAAAGAGTTCAATGCTGGAATTAATTTAACACGGCTTTCATTAGATAATGCGAATCTAAGTCGGGTTATGAAACGTATACCTAGTATGACCATTAGAACAATGATTGGCATATATTGGCAGGCGTTAAAGTTACTTATAAAGCGTACGCCACTTTATAACCACCCTAAGAAAAGTCAGGAATAATAACAACATGTCTTCCGGTGAATCTGTATTTAGTACCCCTTCAGAAGCGTCTCTTTTAGACAAGGTTTGTAGGCGCACATTTTTAAAGTGTTTAGAGAAACTTCCACATGGTTCACTTACCATTATGGAAAATGGCAGCACAATTGCTTCAATGGGTAACCCCAATGACGATTTACACGCTACGATTAATTTCAAAGACGTAAAGGCGTATCGCCAGTTATTATTGGGCGGTAGCTTGGGTGCAGGTGAAGCCTATATGGATGGCCTGTGGGAAAGCGATAATGTAACGGCAGTTGTACAAATATTTGCGCGTAACCTATCTACCCTTGATGCTTGGGAAAACAAGTTCAAGTGGATTTCCATGCCGATTCTGAAAATTCAGCACTTTGCCCGCCGTAATACTCAAGATCAAGCCAAGAAAAACATTGAAGCCCATTACGATTTGGGTAATAAACTTTACACTCGTTTTCTTGATAACACCATGATGTATTCATCGGCTATTTATCCTGATGTGAATGCCAGTTTAGAAGAAGCGCAAAATCACAAACTTAAAACAATTTGTGACAAGCTTCAGTTAACCGAAAGTGACCATCTTTTAGAAATAGGCACTGGCTGGGGTGGTTTAGCGGTATATGCAGCCAAGCATTGTGGTTGTAAAGTGACCACCACAACTATCTCTGAAGAACAGTATGCGTGGGCAGAGCAGTGGATTGAGCGCGCACAAGTGTCTGATAAAGTCACCTTGTTGAAAAAAGATTATCGCCTGCTAGAAGGTAAGTACGACAAGCTGGTTTCAATTGAAATGATTGAAGCTGTAGGAAAAGATTACTTAGGTAACTTTTTTGAGAAGTGTTCATCGCTGCTTAAAGACGATGGGCTAATGTTGCTACAATCCATCACCATTGATGATAGACGTTACGAAAGTTACGCCAGCAGTGTGGACTTCATTCAAAAATACATTTTCCCTGGTGGATTCCTTCCCTCACAGTATCAGTTAAACGCTCATTTAAAGCGCTATAGCGACATGATGATTAGAGACCTGCATGATATCGGATTAGATTACGCTCAAACCCTTAATCATTGGTACGAAGCCTTTATTAGCGCCAAAGAAGCATTACTCAACGATGGTTATGATGAACGTTTTATGCGTATGTGGATTTACTATTTAAAATACTGTGAAGGCGGTTTTTTAGAAAGAACCATTAGTACGGTGCAATTGGTAATATCTAAGCCACATCACAGGGAGGCACTGCAACGTTAGTTGCCTATAAAAAACAACGTTAGTTGACTATAAAAACCCACGTTAATTGCCTATAAAAGACAACTTCAAACTAAAAGGGCGAATCATTGATTCGCCCTTTTTGATTTTGTATTTTGCTTAGCAACCTATTCATCAACCACTGATATAGGTTGAGAAGTCATTGGTTTACCTTGATTGATATTAATCTCTACCCGTCTGTTCCGTGCTCTATCCGCCGGTGTTGTTGCATCTTCCACCATGGGGTCGGTATCGGCCTTGCCGACTACAGACATTCTGCTTTCATCGAACCCCGGCGCTGTTCGCATGGCTTCAGCTACGGCTACGGCACGCTGAGACGATAAATCCCAATTAGAACGATAGAGTTCATTAGCAATGTGTTGTCCGTCACTATGCCCTGAGATTTCTATTTCCCCTGGAACGTCTGCTAATAACACACCAATTTTGCGTAAAATAGGCTGAAATTGAGGTTGTAAAAATGCAGAACCGGCAGAAAATGAACCGTTCTCTCTAATGCGAATAGTCAACTGCTGACCTAAAGATTCCAATTCTACTGCGCCATCGAGAATTTGCTTTTGTAACTGCTGCGCTACTTTTTTCATTAACTCAGCAGTTTGTGTTTGATCTGAACTTTGCGACTCTGAGGACGACTGATCGGTGGCGGTTTGTTGTGACTGCCCCCCTCGCTGCTCACCCCTTTGCTTCTGCCTACCGCCGGATGAATCTTCGTCACCCGCTTGGAACTCTAGCATCTGCTGAGTCATTTCGATTGTTTGTTGCTGAATAGTGTCGATGGGCGACGGATCTGGACGACCAGGCCTAAACTCCATCGCAATAACACTCGTCCCTTTTGGGATGTCTTTCACTTCAATTTTGTTTTGCACACCAAAGGCAAACTTCATTGAGCCGGCGATTTGCTTGAACTTCAGTACATCCATTTCTGAAAATGAGAGCAAGAGTACAAAGAAGCACATGAGCAACGACATCAAATCAGCAAAGGTCCCCATCCATGCAGGAAGCCCTTCGGGAGGACATTTTGGGCACTCTTCTTCAGCCATTATTCGTCCTCAGCGCCCGTACCGCGTTTACTTGCCGCCAGATAATTTTTCAATATACCTTCGATAACACGCGGGTTTTGCCCATCGGCAATCCCTACAATGCCATCGAGCACTAACATTTGGTTAAGCTTTTCTTCTTGTGCGCGGTTTCCGAGCTTTACCGCCATGGGTAGGCAAATAATGTTGGCAAGAAATGCACCATACAAGGTGGTTAATAGTGCTACCGCCATTGCTGGCCCAATTGATTTAGGATCATCCATGTTAGAAAGCATGGCCACCAGACCAATCAGAGTTCCAATCATTCCCATTGCTGGTGCGATATCACCCATGCCTTTAAAAATGGTGGCACCAAACTCGTGTCGCTCGGTGGTCATAGAGATATCTTTCGCTAAGGTTTCTCTGACCACTTCTATGTCGTGACCATCAACTAACATGTCTACGCCTTTTTGCATAAACGGATTGTCTATTTCAGCTTCTTCTAATGCAAGAAAACCGCCTTTACGCGCTGCATCTGCCATCTCAACAATTTTTTCAATAAGATCTTCAGGCGTATCAATTTTGAACATGAATGCTTTGCCTGCAATTTTACCTGCACCAAAGAACTGCCCTAAAGTGTATTGGGATAAAATAACGAAAAGGGTGCCACCAAATACGATCAAGATAGACGGTACGTTGATGAACATGGCAATACTGCCACCCATAACCATGGCCATTACTACAAAGCCGATGGCGCCCAACATACCTATGACGGTTGCTAAATCCACTCACTCTTCCTCATTTTTTGCAGACGCTGCATACTATTACTCGTATTCTATCGGCATTGTATAGAATTTCTATAACAAGATTATCGCAAATTGCCTTAATTATTGTATACATAATGAGGTTAGTCGAACTTTAGGCGGTAGTTTTTAATACAAAGAGTTGCTTCACAAAACGTTATCATAGATAGCTGCAATAGGGCATATATTGACAAACCATTTGACCCTTTGGCTACCCTCAGTTAATGTGCGCGTAATCCAAAAAACGCCTAAAAATGAGTGCGATTGTGACGAAAGTGACGAAAAAGACAAATTCTCCCTCGTTTGAGGAAACCCTTACCGAATTAGATGCAATCGTTAATGAGATGGAAAACGGTGAGTTGCCATTAAACGTTGCACTAGAAAAATTCGAGCGAGGCATAGCCCTTTCCCGCGAAGGTCAGAAATCGTTAGAGCAAGCCGAGCAAAAAGTTAAAATTTTGCTTAATGAGCAAGGCGAAAGCGCATTACACCCTCTTCCTGAAGACGAGCAACCTTAAGCCTCGTGTCGCAACAAACAGGTATAGTATGAATTTCACTGCATTGCATCAGCAAGTTAAGCAGCAGACCGATACGTCGTTAAATACGCTTATTGATGACCTTCCCCACGACGCGCCGCGGCTTAAAGAAGCAATGCGTCACGCGTTGTTGGTGGGAGGAAAGCGTATGCGACCTTTACTGGTTCAAGTTATCGGCAACACCCTGGATGTGCCTAAAGGCGATCAAATGGCTATTAGTATGGCCATTGAGTGTGTGCATGCTTACTCGCTTGTACATGATGACTTGCCAGCCATGGACGATGACGATTTGCGTCGCGGCCAGCCGACTTGTCATATTGCATTCGATGAAGCCACCGCAATATTAGCCGGTGATGCATTGCAAGCGCTTGCTTTTAGCACGTTGGCAGATGCGCCTTTAAGTGATTTCGCAACCAATAAACGTGGCGAGTTACTTTCTGTGTTAGCCCGCGCCGCTGGCTATCGCGGTATGTGTGGCGGGCAAGCAATCGATTTAACCAGCACGGGTGAAGAAATAAGCCTTGAGCAGCTTAAGCGACTGCACAATTTGAAAACCGGCGCCCTACTTCGTGCATGTGTTGAAATGGTATCTATTGTTTCTCAAGACCTTGATAGCAACAGTAAAGCAGACTTATTAGCTTATGCCGACGATATTGGTCTTGCATTTCAAGTCCAAGATGACATTCTTGACGTAGAAGGTAATAGTGAGCAATTAGGAAAGCCAGCAGGCTCTGACATTGCTTTGGGTAAGAATACCTTTCCTGCCAAACTTGGCATTGAAGGTGCAAAACGAGAACTTGATAAGCTGCATCAGAATGCCCTTCAAGCCTTGGCTCGTTTACCCTACAATACAGACAGTTTAATTGCGTTTAGCGAACTATTGGTAAAACGAGACCATTAGTTCTGCAACCATGTTGAAAAAGATAATAAATAATGAGTTTAGACCTCCAACATTACCCCACGCTTGCTATTGCGCAAACGCCGGATAAGTTAAGACAGTTACCGCAAGAGAAATTGCGTGAGTTGTCAGATGAATTACGAGAATATTTACTAAATAGTGTAAGCCAAACCAGTGGACATTTTGCGTCGGGCTTAGGCACGGTCGAGCTTACTGTGGCCTTACATTATATTTATAACACGCCTATCGACAGATTGATTTGGGATGTGGGTCATCAGGCCTACCCCCATAAAATTCTTACGGGTCGCGCTAAGCAAATGTCGACGATTCGACAAAAAGACGGCTTACACCCCTTCCCTTGGCCTCCTGAGAGCGACTACGACACTTTTGCTGTAGGCCATTCGTCTACGTCTATCAGTGCTGCACTTGGCATGGCGGTTGCCGCCGAGCAAGAAGGCAAAAACCGTAAAGTGGTTGCCGTAATTGGTGATGGTGCGATTACCGCGGGCATGGCATTTGAAGCGATGAACCATGCTGGTGACATCAATAAAGATATGGTTGTGGTGTTAAACGACAACGAAATGTCTATTTCTGAAAACGTAGGTGCGCTTAATAGTCACCTAGCTCGCTTATTAACGGGTAATGTTTTCAACTCTATTCGCGATGGCTCTAAAAAACTATTAAGCAATGTACCGCCTATCAAAGAATTCGCTAGTCGCGCAGAAGAGCACCTTAAAGGTATGGTAGTGCCCGGCACAATCTTTGAAGAGCTTGGCTTTAATTACATAGGCCCTATTGATGGCCATGATGTAGATGCCGTTGTAGATACCTTGCGTAATATGCGCAAATTTAAAGGTCCGCAACTGCTTCACGTGGTCACTAAGAAAGGTAAAGGGTACGCCCTTGCTGAAAAAGACCCGATTAAATTCCACGCGGTGCCTAAATTTAACCCTGCCGATAACGCGTTGCCAAAAGCGAAGCCTTCAGCGCCAACTTTTTCTGCTATTTTTGGCGATTGGTTGTGCGATATAGCAGCGCAAGATCCTAAATTGATGGCGGTAACGCCTGCCATGCGTGAAGGTTCAGGCATGGTCGCGTTTTCGCAGCAATACCCTGATCAGTATTTCGATGTAGCCATTGCAGAACAACATGCGGTTACCTTTGCTGCGGGCTTAGCCAAAGACGGGTGTAACCCAGTAGTTGCGATTTATTCGACCTTTTTACAGCGTGCCTACGATCAGCTTATTCACGATGTGGCGTTGCAAGACTTGCCTGTTTTATTTGCCGTTGACCGAGCCGGTATTGTGGGGGCTGATGGCCCCACCCACCAAGGTGCGTTTGATATTGCCTTTTTACGCTGCATACCAAATATGATTGTGATGGCACCATCTGATGAAAATGAATGCAGACAAATGCTTTATACAGGTCATAAAGCACAAAAACCTGCGGCGGTACGCTACCCTCGCGGTGCTGGAATGGGCATTACCCCTGACACCGCAATGACCGAGTTACCTATTGGTAAATCGAAGGTTAGCCGCGCTATTACCGGCAAGCCATCGAAAAAAGCAGCCATATTGAATTTCGGCACACTCTTACCTAATGCATTGGCAGCTGCCGAAGCTATTGATGCTACGGTTATTGATATGCGCTTTGTTAAGCCGCTCGACGGCCAGGCTATTGAGAAAGCGGCGGCAGAACACGATTTGCTTATTACCTTAGAAGATGGCTGTATAGCCGGCGGAGCAGGCTCTGGTGTGCTTGAGTACTTGCAACAGCAAGGTATTATGAAACCTGTTCGTACATTAGGGCTTCCAGACAGCTTTGTTTTACAAGGTACGCAACAGGAAATGTACAAAGAGCATGGACTAGATATCGAAGGTATTACCTCCACACTTAGAAGCTTACTGAGCTAGCTGTTTGCTTTCACTCTAGCTCAATAGCCTTTAAAAACAAAAAGCCCGCAGTTGCGGGCTTTTTAATATGTACAAATTTTGCGTATTATTGCACGAACTTATCTTCGTCCAATTTAAAACAAGGTGGTAAATGCCGGCCACATCATCATCATAATATGTAAACACGCACACGCCATAGCCCCAGCCACTATATCATCAAGCATAATGCCTGTACCGCCGTGTAAGCGCTTATCGATAGGCCCTATTGGCCAAGGTTTTAAAATATCGAATATGCGAAACAGCACAAATCCTGCTAGCAAAGACGGTGCAGTAATAGGTACAAATAAGAAGGTAATAAACATACCTGCCACTTCGTCCCACACAATAGAACCGTGATCATGCACCTGCATATCATCAGCGGTTTTTCCGCACAGATAAATACCAAAAATTGAGGCGAAAACAGTGAAAGCGATAAATACCATCACAGGCATGTTGGCCGACAATATAAGTAGTGGTATTGCTACCGCAGAACCAAAGGTTCCAGGCATAAACGGGATAAGTCCGCTACCAAACCCAAGCGCTAAAAAGTGCACTGGATTTTTCATGCTAATTCTAGCGCGATATTCTTTTTGCATAAAATGCTCTATTAGCTTCTAGAAAGTATGTTCGTAGCCATTTTCATTGGTTGGTGTAAACGGCTGATTGTCTTTTAGCAAAGACAACTGACCCGCTTGCCCAGTAAGCTGACCAATGCAAGTTGCTTTCACACTACTACCGCCCATCGAGGTTTCAAAGTTACCTCGCTGTTCTTCACCTACGGTAAAGATGAGCTCATAGTCGTCGCCTGCTGACAGTGCATATTCGATCGCTTGGGCATTATCTACGGCACTGGTTAACGCTCTCGATAAAGGAAGCTTATCAACATGTACGTTTGCACCACAGCCTGATGCTTTCAAAATGTGGCCTAAATCAGAGATTAAGCCATCAGACACATCAATACACGATGAAGCAATACGACGAAGTGCCGTACCCATTGCTACTCGAGGCGTAGGGTAATAATGACGATTAATAAGCACATCTCGCGCTTCACCGGCCACGTTAAGTTTATTTTGCAGAATATCCAAGCCAGCACCAGCATCGCCTAAGGTGCCTGTAACATAAACCCAATCACCGGGTTTTGCATTACTGCGGGTCAGTTCGGAACCGGGTGGTATAAACCCTTGCGCCGTAATGGTCATGGCCATCGGGCCCTTAACGGTATCGCCACCAATTAACTGCACAGAATAGTACTGCGTAAGCTCGTACAAACCATCTACGAACTCGCTAAGCCATTCATCATTCACTGTTGGCAACGACAGCGATAAGCTGATCCAAGCAGGTTCAGCGCCCATGGCGGCTAAATCGCTCAAATTCACCGCTACGGTTTTATACGCAACCGATTTTGCTGGCGCATCTTCTAAGAAGTGCACACCTGCAACCAAAGTATCTGTGGTAACGGCTAATTGTTGATTACTAGGAACGTTAGTTACGGCACAATCATCACCGATACCAATAACTACGTCTTTACGAGTGTGGCCGCCATCAGAGAAGTAACGGCCGATAAGATCAAATTCTTTCACGATAGTCTATTAAACCCTTGTGACATCCAATGCCACTGTACAAGGTTAATCGCGTTCGTCTTTACGCAACGAGCGAACCGCTTTATCAAGCGCACCATTAATGAATTTATGACTTTCTTCGGCCCCGAAAGACTTCGCAAGTTCAATCGCTTCATTAATAATTACGCGATAAGGCACATCCTTACGCTCTGTAAGTTCCAGTGTCGCAATGCGTAAAATAGCCTTTTCGATTGCATCTAGTTCTTCAGGCAAACGGCCCAGGTACGGCTTAATAGTCGTATCTAAGTGGCTAGCGCTGTGCGCCACACCGCGAAGCAGTGCCTGAAAATAAGCCATATCAACTTTCTTCATATCGTTACTGGTCGCAAGCGCCAGTTCAATTTGTTGAATATCGTTATGACTCATTTGCCATGAATAGATGCCTTGAAGGGCAAGTTCACGGGCTTTACGACGAGCTGAAACTTTCACTTAATTTTTTACCTTAAAGCTTTTCAACAGCATCGATAACGTTAACCATCTCAAGCGCACCTAAGGCTGCTTCAGCGCCTTTGTTGCCTGCTTTGGTTCCAGAACGTTCGATAGCCTGTTCAATAGAATCTGTAGTGATAACGCCAAAAGATACCGGTACACCGTATTCTAGCGATACTTGCGCTAGGCCTTTGTTACATTCGCCTGCAACAAAGTCAAAATGAGGTGTGCCGCCACGAATTACCGCACCTAGTGCAATAATGGCGTCAAAAGATTTTTTCTCAGCAAGTTTCTTAGCAACAATAGGCAACTCATAAGCACCTGGAACACGAACCACTGTGATATCGTCTTCATTCACTTCGCCGTGACGGTCTAATGTGTCTAATGCGCCTTCCAATAAGCTCTCAACAACAAAGCTATTAAAGCGTGCAACAACAATAGCAATCTTCTTACCGGTCGCTCTGATATTACCTTCAACTACTTGCATGATTTCATTCCTCGAGAAAAACGGCGCGAAGTATACCACAACTACGCCCAAACTAAATCGATTGTTTCTTTTACTCTGCTACTTAGTTCATTAGCCGCAGCCAAGTGATAAGGAGGGGGAGTGCCTGCCGTAAACCCTCCACCGCATGGATGCGGTGGCGGAGCGTACATGGATGTATTCACCGCGTGTTTGCGGCAGGCGCTCCCCCTCCTTTATAAACCGCTCAGTCGTGAACGTACTCAACCACTTCTAGGCCGTAACCTGACAGCGCATGATACTTAATAGGTTTACTTAGCAGGCGCATTTTTTGTACGCCAATAGAGGCTAAAATTTGGCTACCCACACCAATAGTACGTGACGAGCCTTGCCAATCAGCACCCGTTGGACGTTCGCCTCTATCTTCTGCGGCAAAGCGACGAACTTGCTGTTCAATTTGCTCATCTTTACCAAGCAATACCAGAACACCGCCTTCATCAGAAATTTTTTGCATTCCTTCAGATAACGTTAGTGAGCGATGAATACCTCGGGTAGAGCCCAACAAGTCACTGAAAGTGTTATGCAGGTGCACGCGAACCAGTGTTGGGTTTTCAGCGCTAACTTCCCCTTTCTTTAAAGCAAAGTGTAGCTGATTATCAATACTGTCTTTAAAAGTATGAAGCTCGAAATCACCATACTCTGTGGGTAGGTTGCACTGAGCAACCTTTTCGATGGTGGTTTCGTTTAAATTTCTGTACTCGATTAAATCGGCTATGGTGCCAATTTTAAGGTCATGTTTCTCGGCAAATTTCTCAAGCTCTGGACGACGTGCCATTGAGCCATCTTCATTTAGGATTTCAACGATAACACCGGCCGGCTCTAACCCTGCTAAACGAGGTAAATCCACGCCCGCTTCAGTGTGGCCTGCGCGGTTTAATACCCCACCTTCTTTTGCAATTAGTGGAAAGATATGGCCTGGCTGCACAATGTCAGTCGCCTTTGCTTCTTTCGCGACCGCAGCTTTGATAGTTACTGCGCGATCGGCGGCTGATATACCTGTAGTTACGCCCGTTGCCGCTTCAATCGACACCGTAAAGTTGGTAGAAAACTGCGCTTCGTTCTTATCCACCATTAACGGTAAATTAAGACGACGACAACGCGCCTCTGTCATAGGAAGGCAAACTAAACCTCTGGCGTGCGTTACCATAAAGTTAATGGCTTCTGGCGTGACATGCTCTGCTGCCATAATAAGATCGCCTTCGTTTTCACGATCTTCATCATCCATCAAGATAACCATTTTACCTTGACGAATGTCTTCAATAATTTCTTTCGAGGTGTTAAATGCCATAGTTTTTATACTTCTTGTAGGGTTACTTTCTCAAAAATCCGTTCTCAGCCAAAAACGCCATATCAATGTCTTTTGATATCGGTGACGCTGCTTTATCACCCATCATTAAGCGTTCAAGGTAACGTGCTATTACATCTACTTCTAAATTTACAGCGGTGCCTACTTCGTAATGTCCCATCACCGTTTCTTTCAGCGTATGAGGAATTATCCAAAGCATAAACTCAGCACCGTTGACTTCATTCACTGTAAGGCTCACACCATCAACAGTGATGCTGCCCTTATGAGCAATGTACTTGGCTAAAGATGTAGGTGCTTTTACCCAAAATTCAACATAGTCGGTGTGTTTTATAATTTTACTGATCTCGCCCACGCCATCGACGTGACCTGAAACAATGTGTCCGCCCAGTCTGTCAGTGGGTCGCATTGCCTTTTCAAGGTTCACAGTAGAGCCCGTGCCGTAATGGGCAAACCCGGTAAGTTTTATGGTTTCAGCCGATACATCAGCGCAATAATAATCGCTACCCATATCAGTTACGGTAAGGCATACCCCGTTGGTAGCAATACTATCACCAAGCGCTACATCGGCCATATCCAGTGTAGTTGATGAAACCGTTAACCGTATGTCACTACCTCGGTTATCGAGTTTGGTAATCTTGCCTAAAGCTTGAATAATTCCAGTAAACATAATGTTCCTATAAGGCTATTGAGGCGTGTTAAGGGTGTTAAGAAGGTAACGAAGCTTAATATCGTTACCTATTTGTCGACTTTCAATCAGCGACAATTCAATAGCTTGATTCAATTCGGTAAAGGTGGGTAAAGATACCATACTCACCCCTTTGTCTCCCAATAGCTTAGGTGCTTGATAACAGATGAGTTCATCTACTTCACCAGCTATCAGTAAGGCGCCAGCTAAACCCGGTCCTGCCTCTACCCACACTTCATTAAACTGCATGTCGCCTAACTGCAGCATCAATTTACTGATATCCACTTTACCGTTCATCGCATCAACGGTTAGGTGTTGGCGGTTGTCAGTATCGGCGCTATTTTGGGTAGATACCACGAAGGTGGGATGACCATCGTTCATGCACCTGTAGTCTCTTGAAAGATCATCGGCACTATTCACAATTATCCGCACTGGCTGGCGAATAGCCTCCAATGGGTAATGTGCAAACTTCGCTTCGTCTGGTCTGACTAATAGACTAGGATTATCGGCTTTTACCGTTCCCGATCCTGTTAACACCGCGCAGCTTTGTGCACGGTAATGCTGTACATCTCGTCTAGCTTCTGGCCCAGTTATCCATTGACTATTACCATTTTGAAGCGCAATTTTTCCATCCACACTTATGCCTAATTTCACTCGCACATAAGGTTTGCCAGTTAACATGCGCTTGATAAAGCCTGGGTTCAAAGCGGCAGATTCTGCCGACATAATATCGGATGACACCTCAATGCCCGCATCTTGTAACATGCGAATACCATTACCGCTGACATTGGGGTTAGGATCAGTCATGGCAATAACTACTCGCGAGACTTGTGCTTTTATCAGTGCTTCTGCGCAGGGGGGCGTTCGTCCATAATGACTACATGGCTCTAGTGTCACATAGGCTGTAGCGCCTTTTGCTTTTTTCCCTGCTTCACGAAGGGCATGAATTTCTGCGTGAGGGGTGCCGGCTTGGACATGAAAGCCTTGGCCAATAGAGTCATTGTTATTATTAACAATGACACAACCAACACGGGGATTAGGAGAAGTTGTAAATTGGCCTTTTTGCGCCAATCGAATGGCTTTGGCCATCCAATAATAGTCAATTTCAACGGCCTTACCCGGCAAGTCACTGGAAGAGCTACTATTGTGGTCTTTGCCTACGTCGGTATTTGAGCCGCTATTTATATGAGCATGGGTAGTATTAATTGACACTGCAAATCCCGTGGTTAATCCCCTAGTCTGGCTATTTCCTCACCAAACTCTCGGATATCTTCAAAGGAACGATAAACAGATGCAAACCGCACATAAGCGACCTTATCTAGCTCTTTTAGCGCTTTCATGATTAGGTTGCCTAACAGTTCACTCCCCACTTCTCGTTCGCCGGTTGCCCGAAGCTCTGACTTAAGTGACAAGATACACTGCTCAACTTTTTCTGTACTCACTGGGCGTTTTTCTAGCGCGCGCTGTAAGCCTGCACGAAGCTTATCTTCGTTGAAAGGCTCTCGTGAACCATCACGTTTAATAACACGCGGCATTACGAGTTCGGCACTTTCGAAGGTCGTAAAACGTTCATGACACATTGCGCATTCACGACGCCGGCGCACCTGATGCCCCTCTGCCACTAGGCGAGAGTCAATCACTTTTGTTTCTTGTGCTGAACAAAAGGGGCAAAACATGAGCGATCCTTAACTTACTATTTACTACGCGTTAGCCTGTGTTTGTAGAGACTAACGCGTGGTAACTTTTCTTATCTAGGTTGCTTACGCGTAAACAGGGAACTGTTCACAAAGTGCAACCACTTCACTTTTAACACGGTCAATAACGCTGTCATCACCCATATTATCTAGCACATCACAAATCCATGTAGCGACTTGTTTGGCTTGTTCTTCTTTAAAGCCACGACGAGTAATAGCTGGGCTACCGATACGCAATCCACTTGTAACAAACGGTGAGCGAGGATCGTTAGGAACCGAGTTCTTGTTAACGGTAATGTTAGCCGCACCAAGGGCAGCATCAGCATCTTTACCCGTAATATCTTTATCGATAAGATCTAACAGGAACAAATGGTTTTCAGTACCATTAGATACAATTTTGTATCCGCGTTCTTGCATTACCGCCACCATCGCTTTTGCGTTCGCAACAACCTGTGTTTGGTATTCTTTAAAATCTGGCTGAAGTGCTTCTTTAAACGCTACTGCTTTTGCTGCAATAACATGGCACAAAGGACCACCTTGGTTGCCCGGGAATACTGAGCTTTGAAGCTTTTTATAAATCGCTTCGTCACCACAGGCAGACAAAATTAGTCCACTTCGTGGGCCCGCTAAGGTTTTATGTGTGGTTGTAGTGACTACGTGTGCGTGCGGCAGAGGATTTGGGTAAACACCCGCTGCAATCAAACCTGCTACGTGCGCCATATCAACTAACAAGAAAGCGCCAACACTATCGGCGATTTCACGGAATTTTGCCCAATCAACAACACCTGAGTAAGCTGAGAAACCACCAATAATCATTTTTGGTTTATGTTCTTCTGCTAACGCAGCAACCTGTTCGTAATCGATTTCACCGGTTTCGTGGTTCAAACCATACTGAACGGCATTGTAGGTTTTGCCCGAAAAGTTCACATGAGAACCATGAGTAAGGTGACCACCTTCAGAAAGGCTCATACCAAGCACAGTATCGCCAGCATCAAGCAATGCCATAAATACCGCTGAGTTAGCTTGTGAACCTGAGTGAGGCTGCACGTTAGCGTAATCTGCACCGAAAAGCTCTTTTGCACGGTCGATAGCAAGTTGCTCAACCACATCTACGTGCTCACAACCGCCGTAATAACGCTTGCCAGGATAGCCTTCAGCATACTTGTTAGTAAGTTGAGAGCCCTGTGCTTCCATAACCCGCGGGCTACAGTAGTTTTCAGAGGCGATAAGTTCGATATGCTGTTCCTGACGGACAACCTCTTTAGCCATTGCATCGGCTAGTTCTGGATCAAAGTCAGCGATATTCATTTCGCGAGGTAACATGAGGACTCCTTAACGGCGTTAATTTATGGCTTGTTCGTGGCTTATTCTAGTCATTTTCAAGGGCTTGTATACCGCTTTATGACCAATTTAATTTAAATGGCGCAGGTTTAACGAATTCCCTGCGCTGTGACGTGATCAGACCTGTTTTTCTAGCGCCTTCACGCGGTCATATAAACTGCCAATTTTTTGCAGTCTTATGGTATTTCGCTTCCATTCTCGGTTAGACGTGGCTGGCTGACCTGAAGAATAAACCCCTGGTTCCGTGATATCTTGAACAATCATGGAGTAGCCGGTTATTTGCACTTTGTCGCAAATAGAAATATGGCCGTTTACGCCAACACCACCGCCGATAACAACGTACTTTCCTATATGGCAACTGCCCGCAATACCGGTTGCACCGCAAATACACGAATGATCGCCAATAATGCAGTTGTGACCTATTTGTACTTGGTTATCAATAATCACATTTTTACCTAGCACAGTATCTTCCATGGCACCGCGGTCGATAGTACTACTTGCACCAATTTGACTGTCGTCGCCAATTTGTACAGACCCCGTTTGCGGAATAGGAAGCCATACGCCTTTGTCGTTCGCGTAACCAAAGCCTGCAGCACCGATAACCGTTTGGCTATGTACTGCTACACGTTTTCCTAAAACAACATCGTGGTAAATAGTAACGTTAGGGTGAATTACACAACCTTCCCCTATTTGCGTACCTCTACGAATAACCGTATTCGCACCAATAGTTACCCTATCGCCTATCACCACGTTATCTTCAATAATCACATTGTGACCTAACGACACATCACTACCAATATTTGCCGACGACGCAATAACGGCGGTGTCGGCAATACCACTTGCTACTACGGGTGTGGTATCAAATAGCTGGGCAATGCGTGCAAACGCTGCATGAGGATTGTCTACCACAAGCGCTGGGCACGGGGCCGTGTCTTTCAAACTGCTGTGTAGAATAACCGCACCGGCAGAGGTATCGCTTAACTGTGATTTATATTTCGGATTAGTAAGAAATGAGATTTGATGGCTGGCAGCGCCTGCCAGCGTTCCTACCGCAGAGATAACGACACTGCCGTCTCCCTCTACAACACCGCCTACATGGCTGGCAAGTTCCGATAGGCTGTAAGGGCGTTTGTTCATTGCAGTCATACAGTGAATACCTATTTTTTCATTAAAGCGTATGCTAGCGAAGTTTACCTCAATTTGTTAAAGGTGACCGCCGTATTATTCGTACTTTTCGCCTTCTTTTTACTTCAATTGAACAAAATACCATCAAGCATGAGGTTGTATGGCGGTTCACACTGGCACAGACTATCCTGTTACGAGTACAATGATGCTTTATTTTCTGGCAAGGACACAGCATGGCTCAATACGTTTACAGTATGCATCGCGTGGGGAAAATTGTTCCACCGAATCGTCAAATTCTTAAAAATATCTCTCTTAGTTTTTTCCCTGGTGCCAAAATTGGCGTATTGGGTTTAAATGGATCTGGTAAATCTACGCTGCTTCGCATTATGGCCGGACTAGACACCGAAATTGAAGGTGAAGCACGCCCTCAACCAGGTCTTAAAATAGGTTATCTACCTCAGGAGCCTCAACTAGACGAATCAAAAGATGTACGCGGAAACGTGGAAGAAGCGTTAGCCGACGTTAAACACGCGCTAACTCGCTTAGACGAAGTGTATGCTGCTTACGCAGAAGCTGATGCCGATTTCGACGCCCTTGCAAAAGAGCAAGGTGAACTTGAAGCGATTATTCAGTCGAAAGACGGACATAACTTAGAGAATACCTTAAACCGTGCTGCCGAAGCGCTTCGTCTTCCAGCATGGGATGCAGACGTTAGCAAGTTATCAGGTGGTGAGCGCCGCCGTGTTGCCTTATGTCGCTTGTTACTCGAAAAGCCAGAAATGCTTCTTCTCGACGAGCCAACCAACCACTTGGATGCTGAATCGGTTGCTTGGTTAGAACGCTTCCTTCACGATTATGAAGGCACAGTGGTAGCGATTACCCATGATAGATACTTCCTAGATAATGTTGCAGGCTGGATATTAGAACTAGACCGTGGTGAAGGTATTCCATGGGAAGGTAACTATTCCTCTTGGTTGGAACAAAAAGATCAGCGTTTACAGCAAGAAGAACGCAGCGAAAATGCACGCCAAAAGAGTATTAGACAAGAACTCGAATGGGTTCGCTCTAATCCAAAAGGTCGCCACGCAAAAAGCAAAGCGCGTATGGCTCGCTTTGAGGAGATGTCTACGGGCGATTACCAAAAACGTAACGAGACTAACGAACTCTTCATTCCACCTGGTGAGCGTTTAGGTGACAAGGTTATTGAAGTTGAACACCTCAATAAGTCCTACGGTGAACGTGTACTTATTGATGACTTGTCGTTTAAAGTTCCTAAAGGGGCAATTGTAGGGATTGTCGGGCCAAACGGTGCGGGTAAATCTACCCTATTTAGAATGCTTACCGGTGCAGAAAAACCAGATTCAGGCGACATCAGCTTGGGTGATTCTGTGAAAATTGCCAGCGTTGAGCAGTTCCGTGACCACATGAATGAAAACACCACGGTGTTTAAAGAAATTTCGGAAGAACAAGATATCATTCGTATTGGTAACTTCGAAATCAATAGCCGCGCGTATTGCAGCCGCTTTAACTTTAAAGGCAACGATCAGCAAAAATTCATTAAAGACTTATCGGGTGGTGAACGAAATCGTGTGCATTTAGCCAAGCTATTAAAAGCAGGCGGTAACGTACTGTTACTCGATGAACCAACTAATGACTTGGATGTTGAAACCTTACGAGCACTCGAGAATGCGCTATTGGAATTCCCAGGCTGTGCCATGGTTATTTCGCATGATAGATGGTTCTTAGATAGAGTGGCCACGCACATCATGGATTACCGCGACGAAGGTAACATTAACTTCTTTGAAGGTAACTACTCTGACTACGAAACTTGGCTTAAGGCTGAATTCGGTCAAGATGCAGTTGAACCTCACAGACTAAAATACAAGCGCATGACCAAATAGCGTTACAAAACGGGCTTATATGAGCCCGTTTTTTTGTGCCGTAAAGACTTGCTTTACACTCCTACACTTATTGCTAGTTGCCATGTGTACTAACATCACTAATACTGAGTGAATGAAAGATTTTCAAGCTTGAGGAAGTTATGTCAGACAAACGCTTATTTACACGTATTCCATTGGCCGTAAAAGGAACACTTGCCCATCATAATAAGCGCATTGATGTCATTATTATTGATGTCTCTCTTCAAGGCGTAAAATTAAGCGCAAACGAAGATGCACTTAACGAATTACCTTTCGACAGTCATGACCCTTACACGGCCACATTCAGAGCAAATGAAGACAGCCCGGTTATCACCCTGCATATAGAGCAACTGTATCGGCAGAATGATAACCGCAAAGATTCGGTTTCTTTGGGCTGCAAAGTTTCTCAAATGGATGTAGACAGCATAAGCGCACTTAGGCGCTTAATACTGCTTAACAGCCAAGAAGCTGATTTAAATGAAAAGGAATTAAACGCGTTAATTGAAGCGGTTTATTCTAATGCGTCTAATGCGTCGCTAAGTTGAGAGACTGGAATAACTTTCATACCATTTATTGCCTGTTTAGGCGCATTCGCCTTTGGCACAATCGCACGTTTGAAGCCATGTTTAGCGGCTTCAATAATGCGCTCAGTGCCATTGGGAACAGGCCTGATTTCTCCGGCTAGCCCCACTTCTCCAAATACAATGAGATCTTTGGGCAACGAACGATTTCGAAAACTCGATACCATTGCTAACAGTAACGCTAAGTCAGCACTGGTTTCGCTCACTTTCACGCCGCCGACCACATTCACGAAGACGTCTTGGTCGTTCATTTGCACATTACCGTGACGATGCAATACTGCTAGCAACATCGACAATCGGTTTTGGTCAAGCCCCACCGCAATTCGTCTAGGGTTAGACATTTGTGAGTAGTCCACCAAAGCCTGTATTTCTACCAATAGAGGCCGCGTGCCTTCCCAAATGACCATCACGCTCGACCCAGGGGTTTCATTTTCGCCACGGCTTAGAAAAATAGCCGAAGGATTGTTCACCTCTTTTAGGCCTTTTTCTGTCATCGCAAATACGCCTAATTCATTTACAGCGCCGAAACGATTTTTATGGCTGCGCAACGTACGGTAGCGCCCATCACTCTCCCCTTCCAGCATCATTGAACTGTCAATACAGTGCTCTAATACCTTCGGGCCAGCTAAGTTGCCATCTTTGGTTACATGACCTACAAGAAACATTGAGATGTGGTGTTGTTTTGCAAAACGAGTTAGATAGGCCGCACTTTCTCTAACTTGGGATACACTGCCCGGGGCAGATTGCACATCGGCTACATGCATCACTTGAATAGAGTCGATAACCATGATTTTTGGTTTTTTGGTTAACGCCAAGTCGCAGATAGTTTCTACGCTGGTTTCTGCCAGCATCATTAGCTTATCATCAGGCAAGGTCAAGCGCTTAGCCCGCATGGCCACCTGCTGAAGCGACTCTTCCCCTGTTACGTATAAAGCCGTTACAGTTTGTGCCATTTGACACATTACCTGAAGTAACAGGGTGCTTTTACCGGCACCAGGGGAGCCGCCAATTAGCATAGCAGCGCCTGGCACTATTCCACCGCCTAAAACCCTATCGAGCTCTTTAAACCCTGCGCTAAATCGCGGTAGAGATTCTAAATCAATCGCATTGAGCATTTCTATTTTAGCGGAAGTTTGCCCGGCATAACCTGATAAGGTTGGTTTTGAATTGGTTTTGGCGCTACTGACTACAAACTCGCTAATGGTGTTCCATGCTTTGCATTCAGAACACTGACCCTGCCAGCGTGGAAATTCAGCCCCACAATCTGAGCATACATAAGCCGTTTTTCGTTTTGCCATATTCCAGTTTTATCCCAGCGTGAAAAAGAGTATTCTATCTTATTAAGATACCAAGGCACACTAACCCATCTAACAGTTTTGTCAGACTCTCATCCCAGTCGTCATTCGCGTTGCAGTTTGCAAAACGCTGTTTATTAATGGGTTTAGCATTCGTGCCGATAATAATAATGTCTATAATAATAGAAAGTAACTAAGTTGTGCATACATGAGCCAAGATTTACAGCAGTACGCTGACATAATTGAGCAATTGAAACCACTGGTAAACGAGCCTGAATTTAATAAGGTGCTTTTACAAATTGGTGGTGATATTCCCAAGGAAAAACGCTTTCTATTAAAAATGGAAGTGAAACGCCTTGCGAAGCCCTGTATGCGTTCAATTGATTTACGTGGCCAAGTAGACGGTAAATGCAAAAGCTATTTGCATGATGGCAGAACCCATTACATGGATGAAATTGCTGTCGATAAATTCGAAGAGCAAATTAGAATATTTGGTGGGTATACATTCGGTGTATACGAAGCCGTTCAAAATACTGAAAACAATTACCGTATCATTCGTGAGAAAGCAGAAGAAGCCCGAGACACAGGCTCAACTTCAAATACCCCTCGCAAAAAAGGCTCTGCCATTTTAGAGCAGTTTAAAGTGCCAACGGTAAACCTACTAGATTATCGTCAACGCAACACAGAACGTATGAACTTTGCTGTTGCGGTTGAGCTATTTAATGAAAGCAACCACTCGATTAAAGGCTTAAGTGTTGATGTGTCGCTTGAAGGCCTGCAAGTCAAACTCAACAAAGAAACGTTGTTTAAACAAAATGAGCTGTTACAAGTCTACTTCCGTGGGCTTGAAGGCGAGTTTGCCATGGATAAGAAAAATGGTATTGCTTATCGCCTGGTGAAAACCGTTCGCAAAAAAGATGTTATTTATTTAGCTTTACAACGTGCGACAGAGCGCCCAGCGCCCAGCTTCGATAAGTTTTTAGAAAGCTTTATTCACGGTAATAAACGCCGTTATAAAGTAAATATGAACAACACCATTGAGGCAATAACCAGCAAAACGTGTGAACAATACTTTTCTCCAAGAAGCCCAACGTTACCTATTTATATCGATGTAATTGAAGATAGGCTTATTCCACGCTTCGCTATGGTTAACGAAGTTAATCGCGAGACGGTGAGCTACTGGCAAGATGAGGAAGATGAGTGTCGCTTAGGCTTTCTGCTGTCGCAAAATAGATTGAACACCTTGCACGCTAAGCCTGCACACCGTCGCGAAATATTTGTATTCAGCTTTACCCACTTACAAAACGACAAAGTCTTTTTTTACTCGGCCTCTTACGAGCAACTTATAGAAAAAGACATGCTAAAACAGGTTTTCTTAGGCTTTGGCTCTAAAAAAGTCAGCTGGCGAGTATTTAAGTTAACCTTGACCGACATGTTGCCCGAACAAGCCCATACCCCCTTATCTATTCCAGACTCTGTGGGTACGAAAATAAAGCGGCAGAATACACCGCCTTCGCCTCGGGTTATGTCGAAGTTAAAAAACCTCAAATACTTGCTTCATGTGACTGACGTAACCTCTATATATGGGCAACAGGCGTATAACGAATTAAAGTTCAATCGTGATAACCTCTCTCATCTGCGCGTTTTTGGGCACCCTAGAAACCAGAAGACCCCAAACATAGAGTTGTTCCGATTTAAATATGAAGATCAACGTTTAGAGTCTCGCTACCGTTTACGCTCTCAAATAGAGCTTAAATTATCTCATGACGACAGCGTTCATGTTGGCGTAAGTGAAGATATTTCGGTTCATGGATTGGGTCTTCGTGTTGAATTGAATAAAGAGTACGACGGTGAATTAGAAGGGCAAGTTGAAGTATCCTTCCCTCGCCTTCAGCAGATTACGCAAAACTTTAACGTAATGAACTTGCAATACTCGGTCATTTATCACAACGCTGAGAAAAACATTCTGCACTTAAAAGCCGCGACGGGTGAAGCAGGAAAAAGTGCAAGGGCGTTTTTTGAAGAACTGATTAGAAAGAACAAACACAGCTTAGAAGAAGACTCTGGCGAAGAAGAATTGCCGGGCATGGGTCAAGCACTTCGCTGTATTAATGCTCGTAATGCTACGTCTCTATCCTTCTTAATGAGTAAAGAAGGAGTTAGGTACACGCCGCAAGCGGGCATTATCGGAAAGCAGGACGAACGGGTTTCAAGCCTTGTCACCTACTTAACGGAAAAGCGTCAAGTCAATTTAGAGTTCTTATTCAGAGACAGAAAGCTAGATACCCCTTTCATGCAAAGCGGTATTAAGCAGGTGAAACTGGAAAACATGCCCTTGCGCCAAGAGCTTTTAATCTCTTTTGATGCCAAGCAAAAAGATCCGCGCATGGCCATTATTCCACGGTATTCCCACCGGTTTGAAAATAATGAGCAGCGTAAGACCTTTATTACTGAAGCGTTAAACAGAGGGCAATTCATTGCTATTCACGTGATGCTTACCACCACAGGCAAGCCGGATTTATCCATGTTACAAACAGAGATAAATTACGTTAGCGTGTATGCTATTCATCGGGCAAAGGAACTTGAAAATAAACTTTGGAGCTTAGCTGCCTGTTCGCACTTAATTGATGTAACAGATGAAGTATTGATTAGATATGAATTCGATGACGACACAATTAGCGCCAACCGAGACACTAAAGCAAAAGTAGAAGCGCCCGCTCAGTCCGGTATTCAAGCATTATTACAAGACCAAGCATTGGCGAAATAAAAACAAGCTCTGACACAACCTTCAGAGCTTGTACTCGCTATTTATTCTTCGCGCTTAACACAGCGCCGCTAATATTCGAATATGCACCCTAGTCAAGTTCAGCTATTTCACTACTAAGATAGAAAGTACAATAGACAATG
The DNA here is from genome assembly GCF_017653625.1 of Alteromonas sp. K632G. NCBI lineage: Bacteria > Pseudomonadati > Pseudomonadota > Gammaproteobacteria > Alteromonadales > Alteromonadaceae > Alteromonas > Alteromonas sp. K632G. The sequence goes on along the minus strand of NZ_JAGGDM010000015.1, from coordinate 90,293 downwards.
TAGGCTGCCCAATCGAATAGCAACGTCAGCTTTTTCGTTCACAACTGGCTTTCCATGGCACGCCACCCCTAACGCCGATTCGGCCATCATCACTAAATCGTTTGCGCCGTCACCCATGGCAACCGTTTGCGCGCTCGGCACTCCCCAACGTTCCGCCAACGCTTTCACGGTTCGCGCTTTCACTTCAGCATTCACAATTTCGCCAGACACTTCTCCGGTCAATATTCCCTGCTCTATCACCAACGTATTTGAAACCGCTTCATCAAGATCTAAACGGGCTTTTAAATGGTTAGCAAAATAAGTAAAACCACCTGAAGCGATAGCAAGCTTCCAGTTGTGTTGTTTTAGAATGGCAATCAGCAGCTGTACACCTGGCATGATGGGCAAGCTATCGCGTATTTGTTGAAGCTGTTGCTCTGGTACACCATCTAGGCAAGCCACCCGGTGGTTCAAGCTATCGTTAAATGCTATTTCGCCCCGCATGGCCTGTTCGGTTACCGCAGCTACTTGTTCACCAACGCCTGCTAGTTTGGCAATTTCATCAATGCACTCAATATCAATTAACGTGCTATCCATATCCATCACAAGAAGACCTGGCTCGTTAAGCGATGGCTGCACATCTTGAACACCTAAATCCACATGATAACGGGCCGATAACGACGCGACTAGGGCTGGCACTGTAGTCTCAGCTTGGGAGTCGGCGTTTTCACTTAAGCGGCCTTTCACTACCACCACGCCATCACCGAGTTTGTTGTGTAACGGATGTAAGTGAATTGATGTAGCATTAAAAATGTCGCTAAACCCCTCAACAACCTGACTAACAATGTATGGTGTTAATGCTTGACCAATAACGGTTAAAATTGAAAGACCAGCTTCATCCTCACTGGGTGACTTTGTGGTAAGCTGCGTAGATAAAAAAGAGGTATCATGCATTGCATGAGGCGGTATTTCGTTTAAAAACGTGATCACTATTTATTCAAACCTTTGTTAGTCTTGCCCATATGCTACCCAATCATTACACATGTGGAAATACACACTTTCAAATTAGTCAAAATTACCCTACTGTTACCGCATAAAGATAAAGGAAATTGAGGCGAAATGCTGAACCACTTAGAAAGCGAACGCATTGCTCACAAACACAGCGTTTCACACTCGGCTTATACTGCTTTCAAGCGGCTTATCCATACTATTATCATGGCTACCGCTGTGGCATTGGCTGTGGGTCTATTTCTCATGTACCAGCAGTACCAGACCCATTGGGTTGACGTACAAACGGCCCAACCGGGTACCAGCATTAGCAATCAATATTCAAAAATCTTACAGCCTGCCTTAGTGGCACAAGACACGGTTCAACTAGCCCGTTTAATTACCATTGCATTAGAAGAACCCGCCGTTATCTCTTTAAGCGTATTTAATGCCCAAGGCGTTTATATTGCGCCCTTACCAAGAGTCGACAGTGTGGTAGCACTAGCCAGAGAACGAGACGTTGCTCCCAGTAGTCATGTTGAAAAAATTCTCGATGATAACGGCAAGGTAATTGGCTATTTGAACGTTAACATCGACACTGAGGTGGTACTTTCCAGTCCGTTAACGCTTCGCCAGCAATTGTGGCTTATTATTAGCGCCGTTATTGTGTTGGCATTGATTGTAGGTGTTTATATAACACGAGGGTTTTATAAGTTTCGCCCGTGGATAATTCGAGTTTTTCAGTCTTAAACACCATTTTTCGCTAACCCAAGTTAGCTCAAGCCAACAAACTTCACCTGTTTTTAGGCCTTTTATTGTCTGTTACAAAAAAGCCCTTTATGAAAAAGCGTAAGATAATTTTGGGTGGTAAGTTCGTTTAGGGCTTGCCCATCATACTCCCCTAGTTTACCGAGCGCGGCCAGTACATCCCCAAGATATTCAGGGCTGTTGCGAGCGCCTTGTCGCCCCTGCATTGGCATATCAGGTGAATCAGTTTCAAGAAGTAATCGGTCTGGGTGGTGCTGAAGCAAGTATATGATTGTCTCTTGCGTTTTCTTTGCTCTGTCATAGGTAATGGTTCCCCCTACGCCAATATAAAAACCTTTATCGACATACGCTTTGGCCACCTCTACACTGCCAGAAAATGCATGAATAACGCCGCCTTCTGCAAATCCTGTATTTTTGAGACTTTCAAAAATAAGATGATGGCTTTTTCGGTGATGTAAAATGACAGGAAGGGCGTATTCACTCGCTAATCGCAATTGCGCTTCAAACATCGCTTTTTGAAGCTGCATAGGTATCGCTATATGCCCATCTAAGCCAATTTCACCTACCGCGACAACCTCACTACTAGTCTGAAATAAAAGACGCTCTAGTGCGCTTAAGGCCGTGGCATTATCAGTTTCGCTAGTAGACAAAAAGTATGGATGTAGACCACACGCTATATCTATCGAAATAGCGTGCGTATTTTGGTTCGCAAAGGATTGTATAGTGTGTTGAGTTGACCACTGCGACACTTGCGTACCAGGAATAAGAATGCGTGTTAAGCCGGCGCTGATGGCGTGGCTTATCACCGACTGCCAGTCACCTTGAAATGCTGGCAAGTCTAAATGGCAGTGGCTATCAATCATTAAAGAATGCCAGAATCAGTGCCTATTAAGGCATTAAACGTTGAGTATTCCAGCTGCCATTTTCATCCCGGTTATATTCGAACCGGTCATGCAACCTGTCTTCACCGCCCTGCCAAAATTCTATTTGGTGAGGAACAATACGAAAGCCGCCCCAGAAGTCTGGTGCGGGTAGCGTTTTATTCGCAAACTTTTGTTTCATTTGGGCAAACTGAGTATGCAAAAGCTCGCGACTGCTAATAGGTTTACTTTGCTCAGAGGCATAAGCCGCCAACTGGCTGTCTTTAGGGCGAGAAAGGAAATAGGTCGCGTTTTCCTTAAAGGAAAGCTTTTCTACTACACCGCACACTCTCACTTGTCGCTCCATAAAAAACCAAGGGAAGTGACATGAAACTTTGGGGTTTTGACCAAGCTCTTGTGCTTTGCGGCTGCCTAAATTAGTGAAAAAGACAAACCCAGCTTCACTTACATCTTTCAACAGCACGATGCGCTGAGAAGGCTGACCTGTAGCATCAACGGTCGCCACGGTCATGGCGGTAGGATCGGGAATTTCAGCGGTGATGGCATCGTTTAGCCAACGGTCAAATAATGAAAAAGGATCCGCGGTGAGATCGGTATCTTGCAGACTCCCTTTTGCATACTGTCTGCGCATATCAGAAATTGCCATACCTACCCCTTTTTATTGCTTTGTGACAAATGAATGCTAGCTGATTTTTTAGCTGATACGTTTGGGCTTATGATTTGGGCTACACTTTTTTAAATTATGCTTTGGGCTAACGCGTATTCCGTTGAGCCCAAAACAGATAATTGCTGAGTGCTAACTATCGTCTGAATAACCTAACGAACGTAGAGCACGTTCATCGTCAGCCCAACCTTGTTTCACTTTAACCCACATTTCTAAGAAAACTTTATTATCAAACAGGTTTTCCATATCTTTGCGGGCATGTTCACCAATGGTTTTCAGGTGCTTGCCACCCTTGCCTATAATCATACGCTTTTGCGTTTCACGCTCTACAAGGATAAGACCACTGATACGGTATACACCGTTTTCAGCTAGCTTAAACTGTTCAATTTCTACCGTTGTAGCATAAGGAAGTTCATCCCCAGTAAAGCGCATCAGCTTTTCGCGAATGATTTCAGCGGCCATAAAGCGACTTGAGCGATCGGTAATGTAATCTTCGGGGAAGAAAAACTCACTTTCAGGCAAGCTATTCGCCACAAGCTCTCGGATGTCATCCACCATTTTGCCCTGTTTAGCACTAATGGGGATTATATGCTCGAACTTATATTTTTCTGATAGGCCTTGAAGGTGAACCATAAAGGCTTCTTTATCGTCTACTTTATCCATCTTGTTGACGATAAGGTAGCAAGGTAGACCTGAGGCTTTCACTTTAGACAACACCATTTCATCGTCGTCGTTCCAGCGTGTACCTTCTATCACGAACAATACCAACCCCACTTCGGCAAGAGAACTTGAAGCGGCTCGGTTCATATAACGGTTCATGGCGCTTTTTTCTTCGCTATGAAGGCCTGGAGTATCTACGTAGATGGCTTGATAATCGCCTTCAGTGTCGATACCTAAAATACGGTGGCGGGTAGTTTGTGGTTTACGCGACGTAATACTCACTTTTTGCCCGAGCAATCTATTAAGTAGCGTCGACTTACCTACGTTGGGGCGCCCTACAATAGCGACTAAGCCACATCGGGTTGTATCATTTGGCTGTGTCATCGAGTGTCTCCAAGGTAAGTCTAGCTGCTTCCTGCTCGGCTTTTCTTCGGCTATTTCCAGATGCCGAAACGGGCTTATCTAACGTTGTCACTGTGCAGCTAACTTCAAAAACTTGAGCGTGGTCTTTCCCTGAAATAGAGATAACTTCATAAGAAGGTAACGGTAGCTTACGACCTTGCAGGTATTCTTGAAGACGGGTTTTGCTGTCTTTAGGGTGCGCATTGGGGTTTAACGCTTCAATACGGCTTTCCCATAAATGGTAGATAACGTTACAAACCTCTTCCATCCCTGAGTCCAAGTAAATTGCGCCTAACACAGCTTCCACCGCGTCTGCCAATATTGAACTGCGACGATGACCACCGCTTTTAAGCTCACCGGGACCAAGATGTAGTAATTCACCCATACTCGCTTCACGGGCCAGTTCGGCCAACGTATCACCTTTTACTAAGGTGGAACGCATACGAGTAAGCTTACCTTCAGGCACATCTGGGAAACGCTTAAACAAGGTTTCACCAATAACCATACCTAAAATAGCATCGCCCAAAAACTCTAATCTTTCATTGTGCTGCTTTGCAGCACTTCTGTGGGTTAACGCTTGCTCTAGCAAGGCTACATTATTAAATGTGTACCCTAACGCTTTACTCAAGCGAATATATTTATCAATACCCTGCATTAATTAATGCCACCTACGCGTTCAAATCTAACGCCCGTTGGGATCCATGTTGGTAAAACACTGTCGCGGCCGCGTTCGAATTCAAATGAAATCCAAATGGCAACAGCTTTACCTACTAAGTTTTCGTCCGGTACAAAGCCCCAAAAACGGCTATCTCTGCTGTTGTCACGATTATCGCCTAGTACGAAATAATGACCATCAGGTACAATCCATTCATTGCTACGTGTACCTGGCTGAGTATAGAAGTTACTGGAAGAAATTTCTCTGACGGGGTGGCGCAGTATGTCGTGCTCTTTGTCACCTAGCGTTTCTGTGTAACGCATCAGCTTAGCCATGTCCTGAACAAATTCGTCTCGACCGACAAAATCTAACGGCATAGCCGTAAGCTTCCCGCAATTTTTTGCAGCACCTTCGCATTTCGACTTGATATAAACCTGTTTATCTTGATACACCACGGTGTCGCCAGGCAGCCCTATAACACGCTTGATGTAATCTACTGAAGTATCTTCAGGGTATTTAAATACCACCACATCGCCACGTTCTGGCACGCCGGTTTCCACTAGTTTACTGCGAAATACAGGGTCTTTTATCCCATAAGAAAATTTCTCAACCAGAATAAAGTCGCCCACCAACAAGGTTGGCATCATCGAGCCCGATGGTATTTGAAATGGTTCGTAAATAAACGAGCGCAACACCAATACAAAAGCGATAACTGGGAATATTTGCTGCGAGGTATCAACCAAGTACGGAAGCTGTGGCTCACCTGCAAAATTAGCCCCTTCTGCTTTTGCCGATTCTTGTAACCGCGCCTTTCGTTTTGGTGCAAACACCATACTATCCACCAGCCATACCAGCCCAGTAGTTAGCGTTAGAAGTACTAAAATAAGCGAAAAGTAATTGGCCATTACTTACCTACCTTCAAAATTGCCAGGAATGCATCCTGCGGTAATTCAACATTACCTACCTGTTTCATTCTTTTCTTTCCATCTTTTTGCTTTTGAAGCAGCTTTTTCTTACGACTTACGTCACCACCGTAACACTTGGCGATAACGTTTTTACGTAATTGTTTCACCGTACTACGCGCAATAATGTGATTGCCAATAGCAGCTTGAATAGCGATATCAAACATCTGGCGAGGAATAAGCTCACGGAGTTTCTCAACCAATTCACGCCCACGGCCTTGAGAATTATCACGGTGAGTGATCATGGCTAGCGCATCTACGCGCTCGCCATTAATCATAATATCTACACGTACCATGTCAGAGACTTGGAAACGCTTGAAGTTATAATCAAGAGAAGCAAACCCACGGCTTGTTGATTTCAAACGGTCGAAGAAATCCAGAACCACTTCAGCCATAGGCAGCTCATAGGTTACTGCCACTTGCTTACCGTGATACGTCATTGCGGTCTGCATTCCACGTTTTTCAACACACAAGGTAATAACGTTACCTAAGTATTCCTGCGGCACAAGAATATTTGCTTCCACCAATGGTTCGCGAATTTCGGCAATGTCGTTAACTGCGGGTAGCTTAGACGGGTTATCACAGCTTAAAATTTCGCCTTTGGTAGTTTCTACTTCGTAGATTACCGTGGGTGCCGTCGTAATAAGACCTAAATCGTATTCGCGCTCTAAACGCTCTTGAATGATTTCCATATGAAGCATACCAAGGAAGCCGATACGGAATCCAAAGCCTAGCGCTTGCGAACTTTCTGGCTCATAAAACAATGAAGCATCATTCAAGCTTAGTTTAGCTAACGCATCACGAAAATCTTCGTAATCGTCAGAACTAATTGGGAAAATACCTGCGTAAACCTGCGGTTTAACTTTCTTAAAGCCAGGCAAAGCGCCTACCGCTGGTTGTCTCGCTAAGGTAATAGTATCGCCAACCGGTGCGCCTTGAATATCTTTAATACCCGCAATAATAAAGCCTACTTCACCGGCGCGAAGCACGCCTGTATCTAGGGCTTTGGGGGTAAACACACCAATTTTATCAACTTGGTGTGTTTGGCCATTCGACATGATTTGAATTTTATCTTTCTTAGTAAGCTCGCCTTCTACGATACGAACTAATGACACTACCCCTTGGTAGTTGTCGAACCATGAATCAATGATAAGCGCTTTTAGCGGCTCTTCACGGTTACCGCCCGGAGGAGGAATTTTATTTACAATAACTTCTAGTACATCTTCAATACCAATACCTGTTTTTGCCGAGCAGCGAACGGCGTCAATGGCATCTATACCAACAATGTCTTCAATTTCTTCGGCTACGCGCTCTGGTTCGGCCTGTGGTAAATCTATTTTATTTAAAATAGGTACCACTTCCATGTCCATGTCCATAGCGGTATAGCAGTTAGCTAGGGTTTGCGCTTCCACGCCCTGCCCTGCATCAACCACTAACAATGCACCTTCACATGCAGCAAGTGAGCGAGACACTTCGTAAGTAAAATCTACGTGTCCAGGCGTATCGATGAAATTCAGCTGGTAGACTTCACCATCTTTAGCAGTGTAATTAAGCGTTACGCTTTGTGCTTTAATAGTAATTCCACGCTCCCGCTCCAAGTCCATTGAATCAAGAACCTGTTCGGCCATTTCACGATCGGCTAGCCCGCCACAATGTTGAATAAGACGGTCAGACAGAGTCGATTTACCGTGATCGATGTGAGCAATAATACTGAAGTTACGAATGTGCGATTGTTGCATAATGCTGGAAATTACCTGCAGAAAAATTCATTAATATAAAAAAGACTGGTAGCTATAGTTTGTGTTGTAGCTAGCGCGTGCGGATTTTACCCATTTCTTTACACAAAAGCGAATAAGCTTGTGGGTTATATTGCCAAAGATTGGAATAGTGTAAGCCAAAGTAGCCATTTTGGTAATAATATTGCCGAATTCGCGCAAGTATTACGCTAAATTGTATTCAATAGTACGGGTTGAAACTTACCTTTATCAAGCCGTTTAAGCTTAAATGCGATGGCTTTATAAGTTACAAAGGTAAATGCGACGGCGGGTAGCACCCCCCACAATTCATGGCTAAGCCCAATGGAAGGTAGCGTGGCATTCCCAAAGGCAAAAACCGCGATAAAAACCGTTAGGGGTAGCAAATACAGCCACGCGGAGGCACTTAACACCCCTTCTTCAGGTACACCCACCGTTACGTCTTGCCCTATCGTTACCGGCATAGGTGAACGCAATGTTAGCTGCTGAGTTTTAGGCGCTAATGCTCTGGATATAGCCCCCGTGCCACAGTCACTTTGGGCTTGGCAACTGCTACAAGTCGATTTAATGGCGGCCTCGACGGTAATAAGATCACCCTCTACAGCAACCACGCGTGCGGTTTCAGTGATCATTATTTATCTGCCATAGGAGAAAGCGAGGTAGCAATAGCATTTGCTGTTTGCAGTGGTATTTCACCCACCACGGTCACTTGCGTGTTTCCATCGGTAAGGGTTAAAAAAGTACTCAAATCATTTCTAAGCACTAAATCACCACCAAGGGCATCTTTTGCTGGTTGTACATAAACAGACACATCGACCAATCCATCACTGTACATTTTATATTCTACCACTTGCCCCGTTAAGGCAAGACGACGAGTATCACCACGCACTTCTTCCATACCATTAGGCAAGTACTTAACTTCCCAATTAGGTTGGCGCGATTGCTTTTGCGTTAATGCCATCGGTTTGGGTAAAGACGCCTGATTAATTCGTGCGAAATAGTCATCAGGGGCGTCGGTTATTTTAAGTGAGGTTACTTGAATCTGCTCTAACAATCCGCCCTGCAAATCAAGCATGTTAAGTTTCAGTACCATGCCTGAATCTTCATCTAACCATAGCTGGTAGCTGAAGCGACTATTGTCGCGGCTAACGATACGGATTTGTTGAGCAGGTCTACCTGCAACGCGTGCTCTGCCCACAGAGACAAATTCATAACCGCTTTTCAATCTATCAGGATGATGAAGCAGTTCACTGGGGATAGGCCCATTGATAAACTCAGAACGAAGACTATACGGCGATACATCAGGTTCAAACACACTCACAATACCATTAACACGAATTTGCTCGCGGCCTGGCCCATTTTGTAAATTGAGTTGCTCCATACTGGTGCCATCCTCTAGCACTCCATGACGCCATAAAAAGGGAATGGTTTCGCGGCCCGCTCGACTTTGAACAAAAGCAACTTCAAAGTTTTGGGTTTTCACCACTTCACTTAGTTGCATAAGCCAATCTGACGTTGTTTGAGGATGGGGATTCACTACAACTACATCAGTAGCTTGAGGTACTGATTGAGGTGCTATCTGGGGCGAAGTTTGTGAAGCATCTGCGCTTGAGGGCAAAATTGAAGGCAACGTATCAGCGCGCTCTGAAGATGTATTTTGCGCAGATACATTTTCTTGCGCTACGACGCTAAACGATAAACCCAAAGACGCTACGACGGCATAGAGCATGGCTTTAATGAAGGCCCGAATGCGAATACTTACTTTTACGTTGGCTAAAAACACGCGTACCAGCACTAAAAGCGCTGGTACGTTATTACGATAATCTATTTTCATTAAACGATATTCTTATTAAGCGTCGTATGAACTGCTTACGGGCGGTTATCTGCACTCGCCTCGGCATCGTCAGTTTCAGATTCTTGCGCTTGTTTCAATTTTACCTGCTGCTCGTGATCAGCAATAAGTGCATTGATTTTACGCTTTTTCTCTAATACTTCGTTCATGTCATTGCGAGGCAATGCGCGGGTTTGCTCTAAGCTAACTGGCGCTAAACCACCCTGCGGCCCTGCTGTAGGTGCTGTCATGAAAGGCTCAGTAGGCGCAGGTTGATTGAAGTGCTGAACACCTAAAATCACTGCTACCGCAACGGATGCAGCAACGGCAAACTGACCTGACTGTTTTGCAAAAGGCACTACACCGCCAGAAACTACGCTGCCGAGTACTGGAATTGAACGCCAACGTGAAGCTTTTGGCGCGACAATAGCAGGCTCATTTTCAAGCGCGGCGGCAACACTGGCAGTAATATCTAACTGCGGTGCGACACTGGCCTCTTTGCGCATTGCGCCCCTAATGACATGGTAGCGTTGCCATTTGGCCTGCAATTCTTCATCTTGCTTAATTGCATCAATGATTGCATCGCCATCTATTTCGCCATCCATGAAAGCGGACAAATTTTCTTGCTGTTGCGTCATAAATTCATTTCCTGATCAACTGTGATCAATTAATACCCTAACACAGCTGTTAGTCTGCTCAATATAATGAAAGTTCATTTTCATTATATTTAATTTTCTAACAATGGCTGAATCACTTTATCTATAGCCTCTCGCGCTCGGAAAATTCGTGAACGAACTGTACCCACTGGGCACGCCATCACATTTGCAATTTCCTCATAACTTAGCCCTTCTATTTCACGAAGGGTTATAGCCATGCGAAGGTCATCAGGTAACTTTTCCACCACTTTAAATAAGGTTTCTTCAATTTCATCCGTTAACAAACTGCGTTCTGGCGTGGATTGCTCTTTAAGCGCATCACTGCCTTCGTAAAAGTCTGCTTCGTCTGCGTCGACATCACTAGCGGGTGGCTTCCTTCCTTGCGCAACAAGATAGTTTTTAGCACTGTTTACCGCGATACGGTACAACCAAGTGTAAAACGCACTGTCGCCACGAAAGTTTGGTAATGCCCGATAAGCTTTAATAAACGCTTCTTGGGTAACATCAGCCACATCACCGCTGTTTTTTACATAGCGCGATACCAAATGCATAACTTTGTGCTGATAGCGAGTTACCAGTAAGTTAAATGCATTTTTATCGCCACGCTGTACTTTTTCGACCAATTGTTGGTCGGTTATCTGCTCGCTCATTCGAGCCATTACTCCTACTTCAACTACCCAATAGCTCTAACAAGCATTGATATAGACGCGTACTGTTACAAAAAGTTCTGTATTAGCATTAAAAATATTTAAAAATGCTTAGGGAAAGCCATCTAGATCATTGTGTTTTGCCACTCATCCTTTAGACTTGCCGAACCTTTGCTCGTTTAATATATACAAAAATACATGAAATCAGTGTCATCTTCACTAACTTCCACATCAAATTCAATTGAACATCGATGTGATGTACTGATTATAGGTAGCGGCGCAGCGGGGCTTAGCCTTGCACTTAGGCTTGCCGACCACTGTCAGGTTATTGTGCTCAGTAAGAGCGATCGTAATGAAGGGTCTACCCGTTATGCCCAAGGCGGTATTGCTGCGGTGTTCGATGAGCAAGACTCTATCGATGCGCATGTACAAGATACATTAAAAGCGGGCGGCGACCTGTGCGATGAACCTGCCGTACGCTTTACTACCGAACGAGCCAAAGAAGCATTAAGCTGGCTAATTAGTTACGGTGTGCCGTTTGATACCGAAACCACAGAGTCTGGTGAAGAGCGTTTCCACCTTACCCGCGAAGGTGGGCATAGTCACAGACGCATTCTTCACGCCGCCGATGCCACCGGCGAAGCACTGCAAATAACATTAAACGATGCAGTTTCTGCACATCCTAATATTCACGTTTTTGAACGTTACAACGCTATCGATCTTATTCCGTCGAAAGACGATAAAAAGCGGGTTATTGGCGCATATGTGTGGAACCGCCAACAAGAGCACGTTGAAGTTATTCGCGCCCCCTTTATCTCACTAGCAACGGGTGGTGGAAGCAAGGTTTACCAATATACCTCAAACCCAGACGTTTCCAGTGGTGACGGTATTGCTATGGCTTGGCGTGCAGGTTGTCGTGTAGCCAATATGGAATTTAATCAGTTTCACCCAACTTGCTTATTCCACCCGCAAGCCCGAAATTTTCTTATTACAGAAGCCCTACGTGGTGAAGGCGCGAACTTATGTCACGCCGATGGCACCCGCTTTATGCACAAGTTTGACGAGCGTGGCGATTTAGCCCCCCGGGATGTGGTTGCACGTGCCATCGATTATGAAATGAAGCGCCTTGGCGCTGACTGTATGTATTTAGATATCAGTCATAAACCCGCTGACTTCATCGTTAAGCACTTCCCTAATATTTATCGTAAATGCCGTTCACTAGGTATAGATATTACCCGAGAGCCTATCCCAGTGGTGCCCGCAGCCCATTATAGCTGCGGCGGCGTTGTGACCGACTTCAATGGAAAAACAGATTTAGCCAATGTGTATGCAATAGGAGAAGTCGCCTATACCGGTTTACACGGGGCAAACCGCATGGCATCTAACTCACTGTTAGAATGTGTTGTGTTTGCCAGCGCTGCCGCCGAGCATATTATCTCTACATTACCTTCAGCCTCGTGTGAAGAAGCCATTTTGCCTTGGGATGAAAGTCAGGTATCAGACTCTGATGAAGAAGTTATTATTCAACATAATTGGCACGAACTACGCTTATTTATGTGGGATTATGTAGGCATTGTTCGAACCGACAAACGGTTAGAGCGCGCCATGCGCCGAATAAATCTGCTGGAGCAAGAAATTGCCGAATACTACGCGCACTTCAGGGTAAGCAATAACCTTCTTGAATTAAGAAACCTAGTGACGGTTGCTGAATTAATTGTGCGCTGCGCTATGCAACGAAAAGAAAGTCGGGGCCTACACTTTAATCTAGATCACCCTGGGCAACTTGAAAACCCTCAGCCCACCTTTTTGTGCCCCGAAAAAGATGCTTTACCAACAGTACCAGGCACACTTATTTCTTAATGATTTTGGGTGAGTAGACACCTAGCCGTAGCGTTTTCAGCGTGGCTTGAAAAGACAATAACAATACAATAGACACACAATAGCTATTTAATAGAGATACGAAAAAGCCCACTTCCTAATACAGCGTGTTCAATACACTATATTAGGAAAGTGGGCTTTTTTATTTATATTGCGACGTTGAGCTGCACTCGGCTTATTTCTTTTTAATAAATCGAATACAAAGTACCGAAGTTACGGCAAGAAAACATAGCAGCTCAATAAACACAGAACTTAACAGACCGACTTATCGGCTGATAATAATAACCTTGTTACTGTTTCGTCATAACAGCTTTAACCTAAAGCGTTGAGACCTCTGCATCTAGGTGTACTTGCTGATCATCGCTGCTCGTAATTTCCATGATAGAGCGGTCTTCATCTTGACACATTTGATAGATGTTAATGCTGCAAGGCAGCATAACGGGTCGTTTAAAACGGCAAACCACATCTGAAATATGCTGACCGTCCGATACTGGTACGAATGATAACGCGCGGGCCAGTGTCCACATTCCATGGGCAATCGGGCGCTTAAAGCCAAATGCTTTGGCACTTAGTCCAAACAAATGAATGGGATTATAGTCGCCAGAAATTTTCGCGTAACGCCTGCCGGTATCGGCCGTTACATCAAGCTCTGCAAGCAAGTTTTTAGGGCTATCGACACAGGCTTCAGTGGTATCTTGTACAGGCGCTCTGGGCGCCACATGTACCGCTTTCACCTTCACCAAGTAGCTACTGATTGCTTTATAAACACAGCGCCCTTGTTGAAAAGCCTCTAAGGAAACATCTACTTCCCAGCCACGTGAGTGCGGCCTGACATCGCTGAATCGAACCCTGCATTCAAACGTCTCGCTTAAATCGCATTCTTCTAGCACTTCTACGCGATTAGCCGCATGTATTAATCCCAGTAATGGAAACGGGCTTTTCTTATCGAGCAAACACTGCATTTGAAGGGGAAGAGACAGCATTTGCAGATACAAAGGATGCATGGTAGCAGCATCTTGCCACGCCACTTCTTGACAGAATGCACCGTAGTGCTTGTTGTCAATATTAAGTTGTTTGGTGTAAATGCGAGGCGGTAATGTGGGTGGTTTGAATTGCATTAACTGTCGGGTATCGACACGTTTTAATAAAGCTTTTGCATACTCACGAAACATCAATGTTATTCCTTGTTTGGCCTGCTCCTTGAGCGAAGATTATCGCTCGGCATAGCCGTCGATAATCTGCTTCAGAGCATTCACCTTTTAATACCCAGCGCACATGCTCGTAATACGGCTGGTACCATTTTCGCGCAGTTCGTTCTACATGAAGGCTTAGACCCCATGGCAACAGTAATGATGACTTGTGAAGATTCACTGCTGGCGAATAAATCTCTTCTCCCGATACCATCAACGCCCGCAATGAACCATTGTCCGTAAGCGTGTAAACATCATTAGATGGCACCGTCGTCGGTTTGCTCAATTTACGCCATACACTCAAGCAGAAAGCGATATACACCGGCAAACACGCAAGCGCGCATAACCAAAGCCAACTTGGACTTACCCACGTCCACAAGGCTTCAGGTAAATTTATAATACTAAAGCCAAAAGCGGCAATAAGAATTAGCATTCCTACTATTTTTCGCCACGGCGAATAAGTGAGTTTAACCCTGTACTTTGACACGATTAACGATAGTAGACACCATACCAGCAAGTTCTGGATCTTGGCATTGTTGATGGCCCATAAACCATGCAAACAAGTCTGGATCGTCGCTGGTAAGTAAGCGTTCGAATATTTCTTGTTGTTCGTAATCAAGCGAGTCGAAGGCTTCATCTACAAAAGGCATGAGTAACACATCAAGTTCCAACATCCCTCTGCGGCATGCCCACTTTAATCTAGCACGTCTTTTTGGCTCAAACATATATTCACATTCTTAATTATTGTTTTAACACTGTCATCATATTACCACGGTGATGGGCGAAGGATCACTGCCCTTTTAGACAGAAAGGCGTTTCAATAGCACCGTAGATAGCACGAATTAACCACAAAACACGATAATCTTAAGGGTTCCCCTTGATAAAGCGCGCAAACCCCTCACCTACTACATTATAAATTCTTCATTCGGAATCTTTGATGACAGCGTTAACGACTCTTTCTGATTTACCTTCGCACTATGCAATTAAGTTAAATGACAACATGCTAATAAAGCTGGAAGGCGAGCAAGCTGACAGCTACTTACATGGTCAAGTGACAGTTAACATTAACGCTTTAGATGAGAATACGGTGAGGTATTGTGCCCATTGTGACAACAAAGGAAAGACCTGGTCTATTTCGTTTGTGGGTCGCCATGGAAATGCTATCTTCATGCTAACTAACAAAGACTCTGGTGCGCACTCCCTTGCGCAGTTAAATAAGTACGGTGTGTTCTCAAAGGTAGATATAACCGATGAATCAAACCAGTACACGCAATTCTTCTTAGGTGAAAACCTTGGGCAGATGTTACTTAGTAGCTATTTCGACACCCTTCCTAGTGAGCCATTAACCAGTGTTCACAGTGATGTAGGGTGGGTATTTAAAAGTGATACTCAGCGCGCCGGCTATTATGTGGTACTGAATTCTGAGCGAGCCCCTGAATTTGAGCAAAAAGTGAAAGACACCAATGGCTCAATTTTTGAACAAAATGTATACGATGCTATTATGATAGAAAGTGCGATACCGTCTATCGAAGAAACTGGGGTCAGCGAATACGTTCCCCAAATGATGAATGTGCACGCACTTAACGGTATCGATTTTGACAAAGGCTGCTATATGGGCCAGGAAGTGGTTGCCCGCACTCGATTCTTAGGTAAAAACAAGCGTGCAGCCTATAGTTTTTCAGTGCCAAAAGCGTTTCATATTAACGCTGGCGATACACTAGAAAAGCAATTAGGCGAGAACTGGCGTCGCGCTGGTATGGTAATTCGTAAAGCTGAACTTAGCGAAGAAACATGGTTTATGGCTGTGCTCTCAAACGATACCACTGAGCAAGATATTCATCGCCTAGCTGATCAAGTTGAAATTACCTGCTACCCTAGCCCTTTACCGTACAGCATTGAGCAGGCTAAGAGCTCATTGGTGAAAAACCGTAAATAATCTTTAATAAATTTAAAACCATCGCCCAGTAGGGCAAAACTACAGGACAAATTATGACTATAACCTCTGACAGCGTTGTCACCCTTCACTACACCGTTTCAACCGAAGACGGTACCGAGCTTGATTCTTCAGCCGGTAAGGAGCCGCTTGTAGTGCTTCAAGGGCGCCGCTTTCTTATTGAGGGACTAGAAGAAGCATTGGTAGGTAAAGAGAAAGGTGAAAAGTTCAACTTGTCTGTTGAGCCAGAGAAAGCCTACGGTGAACGTATTGATGAACTCGTTCAGCGCGTACCTAGTTCAATGTTTGAAGGCATGGACGTTGAAGTTGGCATGTCTTTTCGTGCAACCACGCCAGAAGGTGAGCAATCGGTTATTATCATCGAGACATCTGATGACGAAGTAGTTGTAGACGGTAACCACCCACTTGCAGGCATTCCACTTACTTTTGATGTAGAAGTGGTTGATGTACGCGATGCGACTGCTGAAGAATTAGAGCACGGCCATGCCCATACGCCAGGCGGCTGTGGTCACGACCACTAATACTGTTGCTTCGTGATAAACGCACTAACTAAAAAGGGAGCCTAAGGCTCCCTTTTTTGATATTGACTGCAACACAAAGCGTTAGTCAATAATGCCTATTTATATCGCGTCTTCGTTTTGCTCACCCGTACGAATTCGCACCGCTGACTCAACGTTAAATACGAATATTTTGCCGTCACCAATTTTGCCTGTTTTTGCAGAGTTTTCGATAGCTTCTATCGCCTGCTCGACGCGCTCATCATCAAGCACTAGCTCAATTTTAATTTTAGGCAGAAAATCCACTTGATATTCAGCACCGCGATAAAGTTCAGTATGTCCTTTTTGGCGTCCGAAGCCTTTTACTTCAGACACTGTCATTCCAGCAATACCGACTTCGGCTAATGCTTCCCTTACATCGTCCATCTTGAACGGTTTGACTATCGCTTCAATCTTTTTCATGGTAACTACTCATCATAAATGGTTGGAATAGGTACGCGCTTGTGCTGAGTACGCTGATAAATGTACAACAACTTTTCATCCACCTCAGCAGACACTGATTTGCCTTCTAAGAAGTCATCAATTTGATCGTATGTCATGCCAAGAGCTTGTTCATCAGCTTTTTGCGGCGCGAGAGTTTCGAGATCGGCGGTGGGCGCTTTAGTGATAACAGTTTGGGGGGCACCTAAGTGCGAGGCCAGTTGTCGAACTTGGCGTTTACTCAACCCAAACAAAGGCGCTAAATCACACGCTCCATCGCCATACTTTGTATAAAAACCCGTAATATTTTCTGCTGAATGGTCAGTGCCTAACACTAATCCATCAACCATTCCGGCAATTTCATACTGAATCACCATACGGGTTCGTGCTTTTACATTACCTTTAACGAAGTCACGCTTTGCTTCACTTTCAGGTAATAAACCAGCGCTTGATAATGATTCAGTGGTAGAAGCATGAATAGCATCTGCACCGGGCTGAACATTAACCGTCACAGAATGGGAAGGCTCAATAAAGTCTATCGACAACTGAGCATCAGCTTCGTCGGCTTGCGTTTGGTAAGGTAAACGAACAGCGACAAACTGAAAATTTTCGTGCTTTTCTTGGTTTAACTCATTCACTGCTAACTGAGCTAATTTACCCAACGTACAAGAATCGATACCGCCACTAATGCCTAGCACCAGTGAATTTAAACCTGACGTAAGAAGCTGCTTTTTAATGAAAGCCACTCGACGAGTAACTTCAAATGCCACATCGATTTCAGGCAGCACTTTCATTTCTTCAATAACTGCTTGTTTTTGCATTATAATGTCCAATTAGTGAGTGGGCGTCCTGATACCTGAGTTTACGATAAACTCGCCTTAGATGTTAGTGGTAAAAGAATTCAAACTTCATTAATCGTTGAAATTCACTACTTTTTGTATCTTCGGGCATGCCTACACGCCTTTTTTTATACCCATTTCGAGGCAAATTGGTTTACCTTGAATGTTCACGCGCGTTGACCTTTATTGTTGTAATAATAGAGGCTAACGCTAATATCATTGTTAAATTAACCTAGTAAATAAATCTCAGTGAAAATAAAGTCTTCTAGCGCTTTGCGTCTTCAATACGGCCTGACTCTTTTAGAGATGCTAATTACGGTCGCCATTTTGGCAATCTTAGTAGGAGTCGTTGCCCCGTCTATTAATACTATTTTAGTCAAAAATAGAGTAACCGGCGACATCAATACGTTGAGCGCTATTGCACAGCAAGCTAGGTTTAGTGCCATTAACGAACAGTTTAACGTGATACTTTGTCCGACCACGAGTTATAGCACCTGTGTCAGCGATTGGGCCAACGCGAAAATGGTCTTTATTGATGAAAACTCAAATGGAAGCAGAGATAGCAGTGAACCACTTATTGCCAGCAGCGACCCGCTGAACTCAGGCAATACAATCAGTGGCATTTCTGGCGCTATTTCGTTTTCTGAACAAGGCAGTATTAGTAACAGTGCAACCATAACCATCTGCCCAAAGAGTAAAGATGCCTCTTATGCTTCTGCCCTGCTATTGTCACTCTACGGTAGAATATCTGTTGCCATCGACAGTGACGATGATGGTATTAATGAAGATTTATCTGGCACCGCTCTAACTTGCCCTTAATACCTTGTCCTTAATTCCTTGTCATGACCTGATTCGCAGCGGACTAATGGTAAGTCCATGATAGGCTACCTTCCCCAACATCCATGGGGTAAATTTTCGTAAGGGGTGATAGTTAGCAACCGACAAGGGTTAGATTTGTCCAAAAAGCTTAAAGACGCAACAATGCTATAATTTCCATTCTTAGATTCGCTGTATGTCAGTGTAACGCCGTCAATATTGGGTGCCGGCAATCCACTAAGCCCCGAGTATTTACCTTCACTCAACCAATATCGTTCTTGCTTTATTTGCAAAGTGAGCAAATAGCTAATGGTTTCATGCTTATTTGCAAGCGCGATGGTTGATGAATAACTGGGAATGGCGAACATAGAAACAATACCCACAATCGCAACAGCGACCAAAAGCTCGATTAACGTAATCCCTCCCATCTTAATTAAATTGATTTTCCCTTCCATGGTACAGCAGCCCTCTATTTGTTGATTCGCTATGCTGTAAACCTAACAGCAAACAAATGACAAATAACCGGACTAAGGCATGGTTTTAATTAAAGCAGGGGGATTTACCTTGTTAGAGTTACTTGTGGTGCTTTGCATTGTGGTCATTTTCACCGCCATAGCTGCCCCCTCTTTTGTTGAATGGCGACAAGCCATCGCTATAAAGAGCGCGTTAAAGCATACCGCTGACATTGCAAAGTACGCCCGCACGCTTTCTATCTCTGAGCGTAAGGCGATTACCCTAGTCGTAGACGCTTCAGCAAATCATTGTATCGGCTTAACCTCAGCAAGTGACTGTGATTGCCATGTAGCAAGCAGTTGCCACGTTATTAGCCAGCAGAAACGGCTTATTATGCAAAGTTATCATGCAGTCATTGCTAGTCCAGCCAATAAAAAGGCGTTGCTGACGTTCGATGGAACTCATGGCATGAGTTTCGGCAGCGCAATGACAGTCACCATAAGTAACGCTCGATACACCGGCAAAGTTATCATTAATAACCTAGGCCGTGTGCGGTATTGCACTTCTACTTCACTAGAGGGAATTCCTCTATGTTAAGGTCCTCTGGTATTAGCCTAGTAGAGCTCACCATAGCCATGGCCATCAGCACAACATTGGTTCTTTTTTCTGCCATGGGCGCTGCGACTATCTCTAAAGAACTAGGTTATTTTCAGCAACAATTAGCACTGCAAAGTGAGTTACGGCTTATTAGCCATTCTCTCTCGCTACAACTCCAGCGGGCCGGATTCGTGGCGCGCCCTTTTGAAGAAATTTTTGCCAACAGCGCATTACTACCGCCTGCTATCAACATCAGCCATCATCCGCTAGAGGCCGAAAACTCTTGTGTCTTATTTTCCTATGATAAAAATGCTGACGGCGACATTAGTCATGAAGCCCCCGCAGAATTGTTAGGTTTTCGATTGCGCAATAAAGCCCTTGAGTACCGTGTAGCGAGCAAAAGTTGCGAGCAAGGTGGATGGCACGATCTTACAGATGCATCAGAATTAAAAGTCACTCAATTCACTATATCTTTGCACGGTGAGATAAACCATGCCCCGGTTTACAAAGTTGAGCTTGCACTACAAAGCAAGGCGTCCGCAGAACTCACCGCCGAGCAACATCTGTATTTACGAGTTGCCAATGCGATATAACGCCGATTTTTACTCATCCTCACAAGTCGTTCAAAAACATGTGATAGGTGCAAGAGACGCAAGCGCTTGGCAATGTCCTAGTAAGGTAAATGGCGCCGTATTGTTAAGTGTGGTGGCTATACTGTTAAGCTTAATAACACTGGCACTGTGGGCAACCAACGCACTACTTACCAGTGAGTTTCAAGCCAGTAAGCGCAGTATTGCTTATGTTGAGGTGATGAATACATTGCACAACGACATGACACAATTAACCGAGCAACTGCGTACCAGCGAAGATTGGCAACAAACCGCAAGTCTATTCGCGCGAGCATCAGTGACGGCGACTCACTATTCAGGAAGAGATTCTCAGTATTTAACGCTGTTTACCGTGTCCATAACTCACCCTGTTACGTCGCTATTCATTAGACAAGGTTTTTTACGCCACCCCGCCATAGTTCGTCTTCCTGCCAACGGTGTAATAACCGGTGCGACTAACGCTATATTGCCCCACCTTTTTGAACGACATTACAGTAACTTTACGCCGATGTTTTTTCCAAAGCCGCGCATAGCAAACGACTGCGACGATCTTACTCGCCATCTCGTGTTTTGGGTGCGTGGTGACTGCCATATTTCGCCCAGTGAAATTATAGGGTCAGCGAGTCAACCTGTTTTACTTGTAGTAGAAAAGGGGGATTTCACCCTTGATACCCATGCTCAAATTTACGGGTTAGTAGTGATATTAGGCGACACCAGTGTGCCTTCCAGCTCTTCTAGTAGTTCCCACCCTGTTATACCCGTGGCCACTATCGCCTCTTCGGCCAAGCTTGAAGGCGCCATGGTAAGCAATGAGGAAGTATCTAGAGTTTTTCACGGGCACATCAATTTCAATCTTAGTGTATTACGCACCCTTCAACAATCTAGCGGTTTGCAAAAGATGCAACCCATACCCGGGAGTTGGCATGACTTTAATTAAAAAGACACAAGGGTTTTCGCTCATAGAGGTAATAATTGCATCAGGACTCTTTGCGCTGACCTTTACCGCTGGACTGAAGCTTTACCAGCAAATATACGGACAATGGCAGCAACTTAACGCAGTGCAACAAGCTCGGCAACAACTTGAAACCGACCAAACGACTCTACTAATTAATGTGAATGCCAATCAAGATGCATATATCGCCATTACGCCCTCGTCTACCACGAGCGCAGCAAAAGCCGTGACCTTAGAACAAGTTGTAGAGCCTTTACCCCAGTTGAACCATACGGATGAAGCTTTACGTGCAGACGAAACGCTTAGTGAAGAAAGTGGGTTAACGACTGAAGAAAAACTAAATGAAGAAGAGGCCCTTGATGAAGCGCAAGAGCTCATCGAAAAAGTAAAAACAGAAAGCCAAGCTATTACCCAACAATTGAAGGTTGTGGTGGCACCACCGTATCAATCGCGTTGGCAAGATATAGCGATCATGGGGCCGTTGGTACCACTTCCCCCCGCAAAACCCTAGTGAATTAACAAGACCAGCAATACTCGCCCGCCGCCAACGAACCATTGTTGTTTACGTCCCAGCCTTTGCGGCCATCACTAAAATAAAACAGCGCGCCATCAGAAGCTTGCGCGGTGCTACTTACGGGTGTTGCTTTTAGCTGGTAACTGGTTGCATCGGCAGACACTATGGTAAGGTCGTAGCGTTTATTGCCCGCTGCTTCTGTAGAAGGAGAGTAAGTGGCAAATATGGTTGGTGCTCCTGTATTTGCGCCACCTGCACCCGCACCTTGGTAACTGAACGAGCCACTATGATGACGCTCCATTGCAGCAGCAAATGCCAGCATGTCTGCCTGCGCCGAGCCTCTATACCCATCAGTCATAAAAGACTGATATGACGGGTAAGCAATACTGGCAAGAATGCCAACAATAGCCACCACGATCATTAATTCAATAAGGGAAAAGCCTTTATATTTTTCGTTACTACTAATCACTGAGATGTATCCTCTCGCTCAGTTTCAGAATGCCAACTGCCTCGTTGTATTCGTTCAAACTTACCATAAATATTTTGCGCTAAGCATTCAAACGCTGAACCACAGGGTTCTTCGTTGCCATCATCGTCGACACTGATAACAGTGGAAGCACACTCGGTACCAAGGCACACCACAGGACTGGTTATATCTTCAATAAGAATTTTAGTCTCTGGCGCGATCCCTGTTTGCTGTAACTCAACTGATCTGTCTGAACTATCAAGTTCGCCATTATTATTAAGGTCTGACACAGCATTCGCATTAAATAGGTTAACGAGATAAGCACGGCTATTTCCAGACGGCGGCGCACACAAACTGGTGCTACTTACCGCAGGCACATAAGTCGTAAAGAATATTTTGTAATCTACTATTAGAGGTGATGCCAATACTTTTTCCCCATCGGTGGTAAGCTCGATATACCACCCCGCTTTATTTGCAAAGCTTGATGCTGCCACCCCTTGCTCAGTTTCATCGCTACTGGTAAGCAAATGTTCGGTGGCATTGTATAAATCGGACTCAGACACCGTGCTCATAAAGGTAAATTGACCACTCGTGTCGCGACTAAAAACGCCCTCGTCTTTAAGCATATAAAAATTATCTTCTACTGTGACATCTAGCGGTGATGCTCGCCATCCACTACCCATTGCCACGGCATAATATAATTCGTCACCCAGCGCGACCTCTGAAACATCGGGGCCATAGTAAAAGCGACGATGAGTTTCAGCGGTGTCTCCAGCAAAATTAGCCAACCGAGCCCCTTTTATAAAGTTGCTGCCCGACTCGCCATTATAAATATCCATCCGGAACAGCTGCCCGCCCATGTCACCGACATACATATGGTCAGCGAAGCCATCGTTATCTCTGTCGATTACGGATATACGACCTGGGATACTGTAGTTCATATCAGCTAGATTCAAATCTGCATCAGCGTTACTGGCGTGCCAAAGCAAGCTTCCAGTGTCTGCATCGAACATATAAACCGCATTTCCAATATTATCAGCACTTCTCACTAACTTATCATCTTGCGAGTCATCGTAACCGCCACCGATGATCATGACGTTCTTCTCTTCGGTGCCGTAGCGAACTTTAGTGATAGTAGGGCGAGACCATGTTTGTCCTAATTTCTCAAGACCCGTACTGCCGCCTTCAATCACAAACTTAACCGTAGGTGACGTCTTCTGTGTCACATCAAATACATAATAATTACGGCCACCTCGTCGCATACCTAAATACAAGTAAGTCGACGTTCCCACTGTACGCAACACCATCTCTCCGTCTAAGCCGTAAACGTGATTAAACGTTGAGATATCCTCATAAAAATGGTGCAGATTAGGCAGTAGCGCTTTAGGCATAATCCCAAAGTTTTCTTCACCGGTTTCTGCATCAAACGAATGCAGCATACCTTGGTTTGTGGCAACCAAAATGGCCGAGTCTGTGCTCCCGTAATTAACTACTACAGGCTGAGAATGAATGGGGTCGCCCATTTGAAGACGGTAGTCCGTTGTATCGCCGTCACCATCATTATCTTTAACATCTATGCCTCTTGCCCATTTAAGCAGTACTTCGCGAAGCGCATCTGCATCGAGTTCGTCATCCACACCTAGCAATGCTGTCGTAATTTCGCTGTTGTCTTCATGCAATTCGTTACTCGATTGAATGATATTTCCAGCACCGTCGAAAACATACAAGTTACGGTTAGCAGTCATTTTACTCGCGGTACCGCCCTCTCGAACATCACTACCATCAACGAGAGTTGACCAGTAGCTATGAGAAGTATCTTTAAAAAATCCCGTATCACCATCGACAGCAACCAATGAGTTTTGATCTAAAATATCCTCGCCATCTAATCGGTAACGCTTAAGGTTACCCGGCCAGATAGCACCTTCACTGGGTTTAAACAACGCAAAGTAGAGTTCGTCGTTATGGGTCAAGCGATTAAGCTGATTCACCGCTACTCCGGGTGATACAAAAGTAGAATTCACATCCTTTACTGAACGAAGAATAGTGTTAAATGCTTCAAGCAGTTCTGCGCTGTCATCAGCTTGATAGAATCCGCCACCACTTTGCACTGCCAGCTGATTCAAGAAATTGTTGGCGGTACTATTCGCGGCAAACCCTATTGTATGTGTGATCACCCGACGTCCAATAACCGATGTATCCGAATCGCTGACATTTTTAACTAAACTCAAACCACACTTTTCACCGCCACTACCTGTACAGCTATCGCCTAGCAATGATTCGATAAGAGATACACTGTGGTTATTGTTTGCTTCCCCATCAGACAGCAAAACAATATGATTGTTGGTCTGACATTGCAGATCGCTAACCGGTGATATATAGGTTGCCCCGCTAGGAATATATTCATTAATACAGTCGCTATCAGATAGATTGTCATCGGAACACCCGTTTGGTTGAACAGCATCACCGCCCAAATACGCGCTTCTGTGGCTGACTCGCGTATTCTTCCTTACCGTGTTTGAAACATTGTAGTTACCACGGGTTAGCCCGTAATCAACGTCTCTGCCACCGTAATAGTTAACCGCCTCATACAGCGTATCTACAATGGGCGTATAGCCACTGGCAGTAAGCTCATCAACTTTACTGATAAGGTGTTCTCTCACTGTCGATGTCTGCCCAGGCGAGGCTGAACCATTGAATTTAACTACTAATTTTGCCGCGGATGACTGAGAGCCACTGTAGGTATATGCACCTCGATAGCCGGTGAAGTCACTAAACACGAACGCCATCGCATTACCTGATTGCCATCCCGCTCTATCTACAATCTCTTTAACTACGCCGGAAATATCCGGTGAGGCGTAATCATTGCCCGATGAAAACGACCCCATAGTCCAAGTTACACCTGACGTTTTGCCAATATTTCTAAGCAAATAACGATTTCCAGAAGAGAAGTCGTCAGCATCATTATCAGCAACACCGCGAATTAACATGCTCGAGTTATTGTAGTTGTAGCTGCTATAAGCAGTAAGTTCTATGTAGGCTTCGGAAATTTCAGCTCCTTGAGGGATGTTTACGTTTTGAAAACGAACCCCTATATAACTGTTATAGCTGCTTGAGAAAGTAAGCTCTGAGCCTGTATTTTCATACCCTTTGTTGTTTTCTTCTATATTGTCGTTAGAACGGCTAACCTGGTAAACGCTTTCACCGCTGATGCAACCTGTAGCGGTTGTATCATCATAAGACACCACCAATTGCGGGGACCCAGTTTGCCCAGAATCAAATGCTCGGGCTTCTCGGCTGCTTGCTGTATCTGAACTTGTGCCCTCTATAAGAATATTGAGGTCATCACCGCCGCACCATTGTGGCAAATCTACAATTTCTTGAATAACCGATGAAATATCAGGCGTGGCAATAACCTCATCAGCAGAAGGAAAGTCATTGTTACTTATCCATTCAACTTTTGATGCGGTTTTAGTTCGTGACGAAAGGTTGTCATATGCCGTGGAAAATGCCGTGCTAGTTGCCGACGCCTCACCGCTTATCGTGAGTGTGGTGCCTGCTATATTAAATTTTTCTGATGTAAAACGAATATATGCACTGACTATCGTTGCCCCTTGAGGAATATTCATCTCAGTAAAACGCATGCCTGATGTGACTATATTCGTGCCAGAGCTCAACACTAGGTTGTTAGCATTAGTATTTACGGTACCGTTGATTTCTGACGCATCGTGACTACTTGAACCGGTTGAGGTGATGAGTTCTGGTTGAATAGCATCGTCAATCCCGCTTACTGGAAAGAGTATAGGGCCACCATAGTCGGAAAAACGCATAAGGCCGGCATCTATATTGGTGGCTGAAGTTAACGCCTCTTTAAGTGCGTTTTGTACTCTAAGAATACGCGATTGGCCGGTGCCATCTTTGCCCGTCATACTGCCTGACGTGTCCATAATAAAGAGTACATTTGGATTATAAGTAGCCGACTCTGACGCGGTACCTAAGTAAATATCCAAATCATCACCGACAGCGGAAAAGCCAATACAAGAAAACATCACTACCGAGACAAAAAAACTACTCACGCGTTTCATAATTATTACTCTACTTATTGTGATGCGGGGCCAAACACTGATGCCGCTAGGGAGTTTGCAACCACCGTGGATTTGGCACCTACCTTGCCGCAGCCTCTAATAATGAACACGTGGCAATTTACGTTGCTACCACCAATCACGTTGCTTGAGCCCCTACATGCCTGCTCTCTTATAAACGCGGTACGAGACCAACTCTTAGTACCTGCCAGGGTTTGATACGTGCCGTTTGTGGTGTGCTCACTGCCCGTAGAGAGACCACTTTCAGTCATGTACCTGTCGGTCCATTCATTTTCATCAAAACAACTCATTGTTTCTGTTTCAGGTTCGTAGGGATCAAGCTGGCGTGCCGCAGAAAGAGGGTCAACTTTAGTGCTATCTTGTAACAGGGATTCGTCCTCCGACTCAAAAAACACCCCCGCAATAGCCGCTTCCGCAGCGTCGAATGCTAGCCCCGTCTGCTGCATTGCCATTGCCATTTTAGATTGGGATAGGCTACTGGTTACCGCACTTACGCCTAAAATGGTGAGAGAGAGCAACACTAACAATGCAAACACCATTACTAATCCACGCTGTTTCATTGAATGCTCCTAACAAAGTTTTTCATATTTCTAAGTGACACTGTTTTAGTAAAAACCTGATAATAATGGCTCGAATCTAGCGTAACTTGATTCTCGTTTAGTAATGCAAATGTAGGGGCTGAAGTTTGCTGAACTTGATTTTGATAGCTTTTAAGTAAGATACCCCAGCGCAATGCAACCACTTGTTGATTCTGTGCTCGTAGCGCAGCCAACTTATCGGCCGTCACATAGGTTATCGCTTGCCCATTAGAATCCTCAGCAACATCACTAACGCCATATTGAAGTTGGAAGTTACTTACATTGTCTAGCAAGGTCACAGTATTTGGTGAAACGGATTGTGTTTTTAGGCCCCGTAATACTCGCCCATCGTAGCCTGTACATTTAAATTCATTGCCGCTAACGTAGTATCGGTTAACCACATGAAACTCATCACCTGCGGCATAACCATGCTTACTGCCCGTACAGTCTGTAGAGGCAAGCAAATTCACCACTAACACGTCATTTGCACCACTTGATGCTTGCGTGCTTCCGAGCGTAGTGTTTGAGACGAAGTCTCCGGCTAACCCAATTGGCTTATTCTCAATAAATCCAGCCTCCGCCACCGTATCAACTGAGTTATCGATAGACGCGACAATAGTGTCATAGCGACCAATTTCGTAAAACTCACTACTAAGCCGGCTTGTTATATAACGTCCAGACTCCTGAACCTGTGCCACCGCTTGATTAAGTTTGTTCGTTACACTACTACTCACTAATACCTGAATTATCGCGCCAGATATCACCAGCCCTAAGGCCAATGAAATCATTAACTCTACAAGCGAAAAACCCTTTACACGCTTCACAAGGTTAAGTCCTTAATCACACAGGCGTTACTGTCTGAGTCATTTGGATTGCAACGCGTATTTAAGGTGTAATTTTGACTACCTGCTGATGCTACCGGCCACGCTAGAATAACTTGCAGCCGTGAGCCCGCACTGCAACTGTAAACATCTGCTACGTTATTATCTGTACAGGTTAATGACAGTGTGGTTTGAGGGTTAGTTTGTACTGCCGCGCAAGATAATGCCCAGCCATCGTATTTAGCCATATCCAGCTCGTTGCAGGTGGCGGTTTCACAATTGGGCACTCCAGAAGGACGACTCAAACAAAAACATTTATAAGGATGGGTGGAACCCGAGCAGGTGAGCCCGTTGAAGTTGTAATTGCTTGCATTGAAATATTGGTTGTTAACCACAATGCCATCACCTACCGTTGCCACACGCGCAGCAGCACGTAAGCGCTCTGCAACTTGAGCCGCAACAAATTCGCTTTGCGTGCGGCTAATCGCATCTTTGTTCGCAAAAGATCCTGTGAATTGAAGAGCAGCCACCCCGAGTAAACCAATGGCAAGAATGAACATAGTGACAAGCACCTCAATAAGGCCAACGCCTTGTTGCTTATCCAATCCACTAGTGTTTATCGTTCGATTCATAGTCCCTGCATTGCCCAATGGCATTCACGCTAAAATTTAGACACAACCTTATGTTTAGCATTCTATGCTAAAAATTTCTTGCTCAAGGTATAAGCAACCATAAAACGTATCAGATTGTATTACCATTAGACGATAGCGTAAAAAAAAGCACCGCATATCAATGCGGTGCTTTTAAATTCAGCCCAATTTTTATACCTAAAAGGCGCTAGCTTACTTGTTTGACTCTAAGCTCCTTAGGAACCGCGAATTCAACATTTTCTTCTCGGCCAGCACGTTCGGAAGCAGAAACCGCTCCCCATGCTTTAAGCTTATCAACCACGCCTTGAACTAACACCTCGGGTGCAGAAGCACCTGCCGTTACTCCAATATGCTCAACATCTTTAAGCCAACTTTCCTGAATGCAATTCGCATCAGCAATTAAGTACGCCTTCGCACCAATTTTTTCGGCTAGTTCACGTAAACGATTCGAATTTGAGCTGTTTTGAGCGCCAACCACCAACAGTACTTGGCAGTCTTGAGATAAATCCCGCACGGCGTCTTGACGATTTTGTGTGGCATAGCAAATATCGTCTTTACGTGGTCCTTGAATATCAGGGAAACGTTCACGCAATGCATCAATAACATCTGCAGTATCATCAACAGATAAAGTCGTTTGGCTGCAGTAATAGAGATTTTTGGCATCTTTTACTTCAAGGGTCGCTACATCGGCTTCAGACTCGACAAGGTAAATTCCACCCTCATCATTGCTGTACTGCCCCATCGTCCCCTCAACCTCGGGATGTCCTGCATGGCCAATCAAAATACATTCAGTGCCTGTTTTACTCGCACGGGTCACTTCCATATGCACTTTGGTCACTAATGGGCAAGTAGCATCAAATACCTTTAATCCACGATTTTCGGCTTCTTTTCTTACTGCTTGAGAGACCCCATGGGCAGAAAAAATAACAATGCAGTTGTCGGGCACTTCATGCAATTCATCTACAAAAATAGCACCACGCTCACGTAGACCATCAACCACAAACTTATTGTGAACGACTTCATGGCGAACATAGATTGGCGGCTCAAATATTTCGAGTGCTCTTTCTACAATGGTGATGGCTCTGTCTACACCGGCACAAAAACCACGAGGATTGGCAAGATGAATTTGCATAATTACTGATCACCTTTTGATGTAGGTGCAGGTGCAACTTTTACATCGACAATTTCAACATCGAAAATAACCGTTTGCCCAGCTAATGGGTGGTTAAAATCTACCGTTATCGAGTCGCCCGCGACACTTCTGATAATACCGGGTATTTCTGAGCCATCTGGCTGAGAAAACGCAAGAATAGCACCTTCTTGAATTTCCAAGTCAGCACCAAAACGGCTTCTATCCATGTAATGGATATTATTAGGGTTAGGCTCACCGAAGGCATCGTTCGCGGCTAACGTGAACGATTTCTTTTCACCCTTTTGAAGTCCTAGTAAGCAAGCTTCAAAGTTAGGGGTAAGACTACCGTCACCCATTACCATTTTCGCGGGCTTATTATTTACGCGGGTGCTGTCAGCGGCTGAGCCATCTTCAAGTTTTAAGTCAAAGTGAAGAATAACTTCGCTGTCAGAACCAATAATTAGGTTGTCGGTCATTGTGGCTCCGGTTACTGCTTTGACGTGCTGGTTGAATCGGCGCTTTTATGTTTCTCGCCGTTCTTGAACATATCAATAATTAATAGGGCTGCACCAATAAATATCGCGCTATCGGCAATATTGAAGGCAGGCCAGTGCATGTTGTTTACATGAAAATCGAGGAAATCGATAACATATCCATGCACTAAACGGTCGTAAACATTACCTAGCGCGCCACCCAAAATAAAAGAAAAGGCGACAGGCAATAAGGTCTGATTTTTGGGTGATTGTTTTAACCACCATAAAATAACCACACTGACGACAGTAGCGATGGCAGTAAAAAACCATCGCTGCCAGCCACCGGCACTATCAAGAAAGCTAAATGCCGCGCCGTAATTGTGTACGTAGGTTAAATTGAAAAACGGTAATACCTCTATCGATTGATAAAGTGACATACCGCCTAACACTGCGTATTTGGTAACCTGATCTAGCGCAAATGCAATTAGGGTTATCCAGAGAAACCGTAAACCGGTTTCACTGAATAACTTAGGCTTGGTATCCGCCGTAGTATTAAGCATACTGACGCGTTTCCCCTTCGCCATCAATGTTCGTTACACAACGGCCACATAATTCTTCGTGTCCCTTATGGGTGCCAACATCTTCGCGATGATGCCAACAACGAACACATTTGTCGCCGCTTGCTTTGTTTACACTTAACCATAAACCTTCAACATCGGTAGCCGCAGCGTTGTCTGGTGCACTTTCTACTTTTGTCAGGTTCACTGCCGATGTAATCAATACAAAGCGCAGTTCATCTTCAAGTGAAGCCAAGGTGTTAAACAAAGACTCTGTAGCATACAAGTTAATCTTAGCTTCTAATGAACCGCCTAACTGACCGTCTTTACGCGCTTGTTCCATCGCTTGGTTTGCTGCGTCTTTTACGCTTAGCACTTGGTGCCATAGTTCATCGTTAAATACGTCACTTTGTGTGAAGCTGTTAAAGCCTTCGTACCAGGTTTCGGTAAATACAAATTCACTACGCTCGCCCGGTAAAGCTTCCCAAATCTCTTGCGCCGTAAAGCTTGTGATGGGTGCCATCCAACGAACTAACGCTTCCATAATATGGTAAAGCGCAGTTTGACAAGAACGGCGTGCATTGCCGTCAGATTTCGCCGTGTACTGTCTGTCTTTAATTACATCTAGGTAGAATGAACCTAACTCGATGGAGCAGAAGTGCATCAGCTTTTGCGTAACGACCAACAAATCGTACTTTTCAAACGCTTCAACAAGTTCTTCTTGTAGTGCTTTCGCACGCGCCACAATCCAGCGGTCTAGTGCCACCATCTCTTCTTCTGGCAAAGCATCTTCTGGCACAAAGCCATTAAGGTTTGCTAGTAAGAAACGAGACGTGTTACGTAAACGACGATATGCATCAGCAGCACGTTTTAAAATTTCATCAGACACCGCAATTTCACCGCGGTAATCAGTAGACGCAACCCATAAGCGAAGAATGTCTGCGCCTAGTTTGTTCGTCACTTCTTGCGGTGCAACTACGTTACCTACCGACTTCGACATCTTTCTGCCGTGAGCATCTACGGTAAAGCCGTGAGTTAACACTTCTTTATAGGGTGCGTGGCCATGCATGGCGGTAGACGTCATTAGCGATGACATAAACCAACCACGATGTTGGTCTGACCCTTCTAGGTACAAATCGGCGCTAGCGGGAATGTCTTCACGTTGGTCAACCACAAAGTAGTGCGTGACACCTGAGTCGAACCATACGTCAAGGGTATCGGTGACTTTGTCGTAGTTATCGGCTTCGCTAGCTAGTAGTTCAGCATCATCGATATCCCACCAGGCTTGAATACCTTTAGTTTCCACCTCAGCGGCCACTTTTTCCATAAGTGCAACTGACTCAGGGTGAAGTTCACCGGTAAGTTTGTGCACGTACAAAGGAATAGGAACGCCCCATGTACGCTGGCGAGAAATACACCAGTCTGGACGACCTTCTACCATTTTCTGGATGCGGTTTTCGCCCCACTCTGGGATCCACTTGGTTTGTTTAATTTGTTCGATTGACTCAGCACGTAAGCCTTTTTTATCCATGCTGATAAACCACTGCGGCGTAGCACGGAAAATGATAGGCGTTTTATGGCGCCAGCAATGCGGGTAGCTGTGCTCATATTTCACGTTAAGCACTAGGTTACCGTGCTCTTTTACCGTTTCAACAATGGTATCATTGGCTTTAAATACAAACTGGCCGGCAAATAAAGGCGTGTTTTCTAAATACACACCGTTGTTACCGACTGGGTTGTACACTTCAATGTCGTATTGTTTACCTACATTGAAATCGTCAACACCGTGAGCAGGCGCGGTGTGAACACAACCTGTACCAGATTCAGTGGTAACGTGCTCGCCCAAAATTAGCGGTACTTTTAAATCTAAAAACGGATGATTAACTAGCAGTTTATCTAAGCTTGAACCTACACAGGTCGCTACTTCACGGTACTCTTCAATACCGTAGCGCGTCATGCAGCTTTCAAGCAAATCTTGCGCAACCACTAACCATTCGTTGGTCGACGTAATTTCTACAATCGCGTAGGTTAATTCTGGGTGCAAGCTGATGGCGCGGTTGGCAGGCAGCGTCCACGGGGTCGTTGTCCAGATAACCACACCCGCTTTGTGCGCGGTTAAGTCTTCACTCGTTACTCCAAACGCAGCCGCAATAGCGTCTACATCAGCAACAGGGAATTTCACATCTATAGCAGGTGAGATTTTGTCTTGGTATTCTACTTCTGCTTCTGCCAATGCAGAACCACAGTCTGTACACCAATGAACTGGCTTAAAGCCTTTTTCTAAATGGCCCGATTCGACCACTTTACCCAGTGCGCGAATAATGTCGGCTTCTGAGCGAAAATCCATAGTTTTATAAGGATTGTCCCAGGTACCGAACACACCAAGGCGCTTAAAGTCAGCCATTTGGCCATCAATTTGACGTTGTGCGTATTCGCGGCACTTTTGGCGAAACTCAGCAGCCGTCACTTTTTTGCCCGGCTTACCCACTTTCTTTTCTACCATTAATTCAATAGGCAAACCGTGACAGTCCCAACCAGGCACATAAGGCGAGTCGAAATCTGACAGTGTTTTTGACTTAACAATAATGTCTTTAAGAATTTTATTTACTGCGTGACCAATATGAATATCGCCGTTTGCGTACGGAGGGCCATCATGAAGAATGAAAGGCTTCTTACCTTTCTTCGCTTCTCTAATCTTTGTGTATACCCCTTTTTCCTGCCAGTCTTTAAGCATTTTAGGCTCACGCTGAGCAAGGTTACCGCGCATTGGAAAGGCGGTTTCGGGTAGGTTTAATGTGGCTTTATAATCACTCATATAATTGTATTATCCGGTTACCTTTAATAATACCCAACGCCTCGTTAGGCGCTGTATAGGCTTGCATTGGTCGACGCTATGTTAAGCGTGGTGACTTTATCACGTTTCACTATTCTAATAACAGGCGCGCCTTAGCGGCATCGGCCTGAATTTGTGCTTTTAGTATCTCAAGCGAGTCAAATTTCTGTTCATCTCGTATTTTTGCAACAGGAAACACGGTCATTGGTTTCCCGTACAGGTCGGCTGACATATCGAAGATGTGCACCTCTAACTGGTTTCGCACCCCGTTTAACGTGGGGCGAGTACCAATGTTTGCCACGCCATTGAATTTTGTTCCATCTACGGCAACATGTACCGCGAAAACGCCGTGAATAGGCGCTCTGCAACGCTTTAGCATCACATTTGCGGTAGGAAACCCTATTGTCCGCCCTTTCTTTTCACCATGTACAACTCGGCCATACACAGCAAACGGCCTACCTAACATTTCTTCACTAAGCGCAAAATCAGAATCAGCCAGTGCTTCTCGCACTGCAGTAGAGCTAATACGATGAGCATGCATCATAAAGCTTTGTGTGCTAACCACTTCAAAGCCGTACTTTTGCCCAGCAGCTTGCAGCATGGCAAAGTCGCCTTTACGACCTTGGCCAAAGCGAAAATCATCGCCGACCACAAGAAATTTAACCCCAAGCTTATCCACCAGCAAATCATGCACGAAGGTATCGGCACTTTGACTGGCAAAAGCTCTGTTAAAACGCACAGCCAATAAACGATCGACGCCTTGCTGTTTCAGCAATTCGTACTTTTCACGCAATGGACTGATGCGTGCAGGCGCTCTATCGGGTGTAAATACTTCCTCGGGTTGAGGTTCAAACACCATCACCGTGGCCGGCAACCCCAGCGCTTTGGCTTTTTGAAGCACATTACTCAGTACTGCCTGATGGCCCAAGTGCACGCCATCAAACTTTCCGATAGTGAGTACACACCCGCTGTGTTGCGGTTTTACGTTGTTAAGCCCGCGGATAAATTCCACTATTAGCCACTGCCTTTAGTTACTACTGAAAATTCAAAGCTCGCGATTATAAACGACCCAGCACGGAATACCAATATTAGCCGCCCCCACTTTTGAAATGACGACGTCTTGCACCCAATAAAATCATGCATGAGAAGAAAGCGGCGGCAGATAATGTGATAGTAATGGCGACATCCACCACTTGCACTGTCCATTCAAGGTCGAAAAATGCCACGCCCTTATCGCGATAATAAATCACTGCCCCCATCACTGCGCTGGCAATGAGTACTCTAATTATAAACATTACTGAGGTACGACTTAATACAAAAACCCCTTGTTTGTGCAGCGTAATATAAAGCAATGTGGCATTAAGTGTGGCCGACATGCTGGTAGCAATTGCTAAGCCCACATAGCCAAACCAAATTGCTAATAGGTTAAACACCATATTGGCGACCATGCACCAAATACCAAATTTAACCGGGGTTTTAGTGTCTTGGCGCGAGTAAAAACCAGGAGCGAGTACTTTTACTAACATAAAGCTCAATAAACCAAATGCGTAAGCGGTTAATGAATAAGAGGCCATGGTGGCCGTTTCAGCCGTAAAGGCACCCCGCTGGAATATCACGGTTAAAATTGGTCGCGCCATGGTGGCTAAGCCTACGGCGGCTGGAATACCAAGCAAACACACCATACGAAATGCCCAATCTATATTGGCTGAAAAAGCTTTAGGATCTTTACTTACATGATTGCGCGACAGCGCCGGCAATATTACCGTGGCGATAGCGATACCAAACAGCCCTAGCGGGAATTCTAACAAACGGTCGGAGTAATATAGCCAGCTAATAGAGCCTGTCATCAGGAAGCTGGCGATAAAGGTATCGAACAGCAAGTTAATTTGCCCTACCGACACCCCAAACAATGCAGGGATCATCAAGGTGCGCACCTTAACGACGTTTTCATCTCGCCAGCCCCATTTAGGTTTTACTAATAATCCCGCCCGATACAAAAATGGCAGTTGGAAGGCAAGTTGTACTATACCGCCTATAAACACCCCCCACGCCAATGCGAAAGCGGGTTGCTCCATATCGGGAGCTAAAAAGACCGCACAGGCTATAATGCATACGTTAAGTAGCACTGGCGTAAACGCTGCTACTGCAAATTTGTTTAGTGTATTTAAGATAGCCCCTGCCAAGCCTGTTAACGATACAAAAGCAAGATAGGGGAAGGTGATTTTAAGCATGGTTGATGCGAGTAAGAATTTATCTCCTGCCTCATCGCCCTGTACCCACGCAATGAACCACCCTGTGCCGAACAGCGCGGCTAAAACTGGCGACGCGATAACGCCTATAAGGGAAACCACGAACACAATGGCTCCAAGCGTGCCGGAAATTTTAGCAACAAATGCTTTAAGCTCTGCTTTCTCGTGATTTTGGTGTACTTCGGTTAATACCGGAATGAACGCTTGCGCGAATGCCCCCTCGGCAAATAATCGGCGCAGGAAGTTAGGGATTTTATTTGCAAAGAAAAACACATCGGCGGCAGCGCCATCACCCATTAGCCTTGCCACTACCACATCTCGCACTAACCCTAACACGCGGGATATCAACGTCATTACGCTGACAATAAGGCCTGATTTTAATAACTTCCGTGACACTAAGACTATTCCAATAGATACATTTCATTCACTTAAGCGCTCAATCATAACGAAACCCTGTTACCGGCGAAACGTATTATTCAAAATATAAGTGCATCTCATGAATTTTTTTTGCTATAATCCGCGCCCGTTGTGGGTATGGTTTCGTACTGTTCCATTTGTATCTGTGTGCTGTATCTGTGCACATGAGTACATATGTACAATAGCCATTTCGTTCTGTACTTTTTATTTGTCGCTTTATTAGCGCCTTTGTTAAGAACAGGCCGAAAAACCAAAGCATTCGATAAACATCTTATTTAATGTAGAAATTAACTTTCTACTTATTGGGTTAAATCGTTTGACTTTTGGCTGGATGATAGGCAAAATCCGCACCCTCGTTTTTGACATGAATTTATTTGGGAGTTACACCTTGGCTAACATCAAGTCTGCTAAGAAACGTGCAATCCAAGCCGAAAAGCGTCGCCAGCATAACGCTAGCCGTCGCTCCATGACTCGTACAAGCTTGAAGAAAGTAGTAGCTGCTATCGCTAGTGGTGATAAAGAAGGTGCACAAACTGCATTTGCTGCTGCAACTCCGATTCTTGACAGAATGGCTACTAAAGGTTTGATTCACAAGAATAAAGCTGCTCGTCACAAGAGCCGCCTAGCTGCACAAATTAAAGCTTTAGCTTAAATTTTACAGTTAGTAAAAAAGCGCCTATTGGCGCTTTTTTTGTGTCTTTTTTTTGTGTCCCTTGTTCGAGGCTTTTATCAGAAGCTTTTATTAGAAGCTTTTATCAGAGTTTTGGCACTAACTCATTTTGCGAATGGTGCTTGAAGGCGCGACACGTAGTACCCAATGTAATAATGCCCACGGCCAACTTGGCACATAAGACACCGCTTTTTCCTTATTAATGGCTTTTACCAACGCCTTACAGCCGGTTTCGGTATCGACAATAAACGGCACTTTTTCTACCGTTTCATTAATTTCGGTACGAATAAACCCTGGATGTACACAGCTAACCTTAATTGGTGTATTCATCACATCTAAGCGGATCCCCTCTGTCATAGACGTAAGCCCTGCTTTAGTGGCGGCATACACCGTCATAGCGCGTCTGAAGCCTCTTACCGCACTAATTGATGAAATCGTTACTAGATGACCTTCATTTTGCGCTCTGAAAATAGTCATGGCCGCTTCGGCTTGCGCCAGTGCAGCCACAAAATTGGTCTCTGCGGTTTGCTTATTTGCATTAAAAAAACCCGTACCAATAGAGGCGCCCTTGCCCATGCCCGCATTAACAATAACTCTATCGAGTTGCCCCATCTCTTGTTTAAACGCATCAAACACTTCAAATACTGCGTTATGATCATTTACATCAAGGGACTTAATTAGCACCTTGATGTTAGGATTTACCGCTAGCAGTTCGCTTCTAAGTTCTTCTAAGCGGTCTAAACGTCTTGCGCACAATGCTAAGTTGCTACCTTGCTTTGCGAACTCCGCCGCCATTCCTTTACCAAGGCCTGAGCTTG
The DNA here is from genome assembly GCF_017653625.1 of Alteromonas sp. K632G. NCBI lineage: Bacteria > Pseudomonadati > Pseudomonadota > Gammaproteobacteria > Alteromonadales > Alteromonadaceae > Alteromonas > Alteromonas sp. K632G. Next base: position 52,905 of record NZ_JAGGDM010000015.1, on the reverse strand, counting down.
CGCCCGTGATCAGAATATTTTGTCTTGTTGTCATTTTCTTTTTCCTGATTTACGAATGGCCTTTTTACAACGCCACATTAAGTAGTGAATGAATATCCAAAAGTTTTTAAACGCGGGGTTATTGGTTTGACCGTGGTGATAGCGATAGTAAATTTGTTGTGCAATACCCGCTAATCGAAACAAGCCGTACACTTCATAAAAAGTGAAATCATCAACGTCAACGCCCATTTGCTTGCAGTAATAAGCCACCACTTCATCTCGTGTCATCATGCCAGCAAGGTGGGTAGGTTGCCTGCGGGTAGATTGGGCCAGAAAATCATCATCTGCATTCACCCAATAGGCTAACGTATTACCTAAATCCATTAATGGATCGCCAAGGGTGGCCAATTCCCAATCAAGCACACCTAAAATTTTGGTGTAGTCGTTTGGATCTAACACCACATTGTCGAATCTAAAATCGTTATGGGTAATGCAAATACGCTCATTGCTTGGCATATTCGCCTCAAGCCACCGCATAACCCCTTTGCCCGAGGGAACATTCCAGGTTTTTGCTTTCGTATAGCGCTCACTCCAGCCTGTAATTTGGCGCTCTATGTAACCACTACCTTTTCCAATCGTGTCTAAACCAGCCGCCTTATAGTCAACCTTATGTAGCTCTATTAAGCTATCGAGTACATTTTTACACAGCTGATGGGTCTGTTCTGGGGAGGTCTTTAAATCACGAGGAAGATTCTTACGTGGAATAACGCCTGTCAGCTTTTCCATGATATAGAATTCTGTGCCAATTACGGCTTCATCATCGCAATATGCCAGCATATCGGGCACATAGCTATACACCGGCTTCAGCGCTGCTTGAAGGCGATACTCTCGCCCCATATCATGGGCACCTTTTGCTTTAGTGCCCGCGGGCGCACGGCGTAATATTAACGACGTATTTTCGTATTCAAGACAATAAGTCCAGTTAGACGCACCGCCTGAATATTGGGTCACCGTAGGTGTGCCGATGAGGTCTTGAATATGATTTTTTAGCCACCCATCGACAACATTAACGTCTAGCTCTTCGCCTTCTCTTACTGATACTGCTTTATCTAATACTGTATTCGTCATGGGTTACCGTTTTTCCATTGCACGTTTCATCGCTTTGGTTTGTTTTAGCATGTTGTTAATATACATTTGGGTGGGAAGTAGCTTCTTCATCAAAAATGCACGCTTGCCCAATTTGTGGGTAAGGATTAAAAATCGTTTTTTGGCAACCTGATCGCAGATACTTTGCGCAACCTCTTCTTTGGTCATATCTGCTTTTTTGAAAAACCGCGCCATCATTTTGTGCATGGCAGGGTTATCGCTACGCATCGACTCATCAAGATTAGTTTTAAAGAAGCTAGGGCAAACCACACTCACATCGATATTATCAGGCGCAAGCTCTAGCTTCATGGTCTCAGACAGTGATACCACCGCCGCCTTCACCGCGTTATAGCTGTTCATGTAAGGAATAGGCGTTAGCCCCGCTTGGGAGGCAATATTGACAAAATAGCCCGCGCCCTGCGCTTTAAACAAGGGCAGCATGGCCTTGCTGACGCGAACCATGCCTAATAGGTTGATATTGAAAATCCACTTCCACTGCGCAATACTTTCATCGCTTAAACTACCGCCGGACGCCACGCCTGCGTTATTAAACACAACATCAACACCGCCCCATCGTGCTTCTATCGCGGTAACCAAATTAGCGACATCATCATCTTGGGTAATGTCGCATGGTTGATAGAAAGCCTCTGTGCCTTTTTCCGTTAGTAGCGCTAAGGTTTCTTGCCCTCGCTGCTCATGGATATCAGCGATACAAATTTTCAATTGTTCGCCGTTTTTACCGGGTTGCTCGCTTAACGCAAGGGCAATAGCTTGCCCTAATCCCGTGGCACCACCGGTGATAAGGATGCGCTTTTCTTTATTATCTGTTTTTAGGTTATTTATTTTTAGGTTATTGGTTTCTGTACCCATGTTTTGTACTCGTATGTTTTGCTCTTATTGTTAACGCGCAGCCTAGGCTTTTTGAGTAGCGAGTGGTTTGTCCTTACCGTCACTTTTAGTTTTATTTTTCAAACGCTTCGACCACACAGCTAAAAGCCCCGGGCCTGCATACATAGTTAATCCGTAAACCCCAGCCGCCACAGCAAATTCAGGCGAGTTCAAAAAGGTAATACAAATCAACATAGCTAGCGCAGCGTTTTGTACACCCACTTCTATCGACAGTGTAATACCGTCAATTTTTGACAACTTAAAGGCAAAAGCCAAAATAAGCCCCAGCACTACTGCTGAAATATTCAGTGCTAAGCACACCAGTAAGGCTTCTTCCAATGACGCCATTAAATTCGCCCGCTCACTGATTAATATGCCAACGATCATGGCAATCATGAACCATAATGAAAAGGTTCTAAAAAAGTCTTCTACCTTAATAGAAAATGCAGGTTTGAAGTGGCGTATTGCCATACCAATGATGACTGGCACTATCGACACGCACACCAAACCGACAACGGTAGTAACAATGGAAAATGAAGGCGCGTTCTCACCGGCGAAATAATCCATTGAATAATGAATAATAAAGGGCGTTGAGAATACGCAAATAAAAGTCGATAGCGCGGTTAAACTTACTGATAGCGCTAGATTTGCACGCCCAATATGACTGATTAAGTTACTCATGGTGCCACCAGGACACGCTGATAAAATCATAATGCCAATCGCCATCGCCGGATGGAGGGAAAATGCCAAACACAAACCAAACGCCAATAAGGGGAGCAATACAGTTTGCCCCACCAGCCCCACCACAATGGGCTTAGGTGCTTTAAGTAACCGGGTAAAGTCAGCTACGGTTAACGTAAGCCCCATACCAAACATCACGAAAGCCAAGGCCAGTGGAAGAAGTATTTCGGTAAAAATCGAGGCCTGCATATATGCCCTTTGTTATTGTAATAATAGTAAATAAGCCAGTTTACAAACTGCTACTAAACTTTCTGTGTACCTCATGGCCGAAACGTCATTCTGACAGCAGCACCCGACCACCCAGCCTACTGCTTAACAGTTTAGCTACAAAACCACACTTTAATTAACATTTAAACCAGTGTAACCTCGAATAAAATAAATAGAAATGATACTTTTTTATGGAATTTCATAAATATGATGCATGGAAAAATAGATTTAAATTTGTTTTTTGTTCTTAAAGCTGTGTATGAAGAAGAGAGTATTACTGCGGCCGCTAAAGCATTACATTTAACGCAACCGGCAGTAAGTCATGCAATGTCGCGTCTACGAGATAAATTTGATGATGAGTTATTCGTGCGCCACAGCAGACGAATGGTGCCAACCCCGTTGTGCCAATCTATCATTCAGCCTATAAAAGAGGCTCTCGCGCACTTAGAATCTACGCTGTCAGACCCCATCGATTTTGATATCAGCCGCTATAAAAGAGAAATAAGGTTAGGGTTAAGAGATATTCTTGAGTCAACGTTCTTACCGGCACTTATTCCCGAGCTTTTGCAAAATGCAGCGAATATTACGGTAACCAGCAGGCGGGTTACCCGCCCTGAACTTGAAACCGCCCTTACTAATAAAGAACTCGATATCGTCATCGATGCATTGGTGCCTACTGGCCCTGATATCCGTTCAACACTGGTGTGCGACGAGCATTTCGTGCTTATCTGTGCGAAAGAACACCCCATTTTAAAAGATAAAACGCTAGCCAATTATGTATCAGCATCCCACGTTCTGGTGACCTTGAAAGACTCTCGATTAGATACGGTAGACTTAGCGCTTGCGAAACAAAACGCCACGCGACAATTTGCGCTACAGTGCGAACATTACTTCGCTGCCGCAAGTGTAGTCAGTAAATCAGATTTATTACTTACTGTACCAAGTCGTTATGCACAGCAGATTACTAGCAGCCTGCCAGTTGCCGTTACCACACTGCCCTTTGACGTACCACTTATGCCCATTCACATGTATTGGCACAAGCAAGCGGATGAGGATTTAGTGAATAAGTGGATGCGAGAGAAGTTATTAGCACTGGCTAACGAGCTTCTGTAAAACAGATTTTGTTGAAATAGACACCTGTAACACTATCGTCAAACAAGCGTCACCATTTTGTCAATTAACCTCCATATAGTGGCGTTCCAAGGCAATCGCTTTGGGACCTTGCTATGAAAAAAACACATTACCGCACACTTTGGCTTTCTGATATTCACCTTGGCAATCGTGATTGCAAAGCTGAATACCTACTTTCGTTTTTAAACAGTGTCACCGTCGACACCCTTTATTTGGTTGGCGACATTGTCGATATGTGGCAAATGACAAAACAATTTCGTTGGCCACAAGCGCACAATCAAGTTATGCATAAACTAATGGCGATGAGCCAAGATGGCACTCGCGTCGTTTATCTTCCGGGTAACCACGATGAACCAATACAGTCCTATTCTGGAATGGCATTTGGCGATATCGAGATTGAGCGCCAACTTGTTCATACCACGGCCCAAGGCAAACGCTATCTTGTGCTACATGGCGATCAATTTGATGGCGATGTCACCATGGGTAAATTTCATGCCTGGATTGGCGATAAAGGTTACGACTTACTGCTGTTTTTAAACCGCGAGTTCAATCGTTTTCGCAGCTGGCGTAAACGTGAGTACTGGTCACTTGCCGGTTACATTAAAAAGCATATCAAAGGGGCAAACGAAGCGATTGCTCGCTACCGTCAGGCTTGCTGTTCACGGGCAGCAGAAATGGGGCTTGACGGGGTAATTTGCGGTCACATTCATCACCCTGAAAGCACAATGGAAAACGGTATTCATTACATCAACGATGGTGATTGGATGGAAAACTGCAGTGCCTTGGGTGAAGACGAAAATGGAAATTTAAACCTTATCTATTCCCTTGAGAACATGAACAACGCAGATAATGTTACGCCACTTAAAGTGAAAAATTCACCATCGAAAGCAGCATAAGCATATCACTTGAACCCGCGTTTCATGATGAATGAAACGCGGGCCTCTGCATTGTCAGATAACTGACATCAAACTGTGTGAAAAACGTCATATTCCCCTGCTATTGTTCGCAAAAACCGAGAAAGACTATGTTTACTGTTGATGAAGTACTAAATAAACACTATCCCCAAGTGGCTAACAACCCCTTGTTGTTTAGGTCTTTATCGTTTGTGCTGCGCCACCTTTTGCATGAACGAGAAATAATAGAGTTCGGCGAAACCTATCCTCATTACGAAGACATCGATTTTGTAGAGCAAGTGCTCGAATACTTCAATATTAGTTACTCTACCCGAGATGTAGAGAAAGAGCGTATTCCATCACAAGGTCGTGTGGTGATTATTGCCAACCACCCTATCGGCTCACTAGACGCCCTTGCGCTAATTAAACTGGTTAGTGAAGTGCGTCACGACTTAAAAGTAGTGGCGAACCAAATGCTCATGGCCATTGAGCCTTTGCATGACATGCTGCTACCAGTCAATAATATGCAAGGCGGTACGCCGAAACAGCATTTAGGGGCTATTCAAAACCACCTGCAATCAGACGGAGCCATTTTAATATTTCCCGCTGGAGAAGTGTCACGATTACGCCCTCAAGGTGTGCGGGACACCCTATGGCATTCAGGCTTTTTACGTATAGCCCGACAAGCCAAGTCCCCTATTCTTCCGGTTTACATTGATGCCAAAAATAGCCCGCTATTTTATGGGGTGTCTATGGTGTACAAACCTTTAGCCACCGCGCTGCTGGTGAAAGAAATGTTTAAGCAACGCAAAAAACACCTTCCTATGCGAATTGGCGAGCTTATTCCTTTTGAGTCTTACCAACCAACCAGCATAGCGCTAAAAGATCAGGTCAAACTATTTAAGCGCCACTTATACCGCATTGGCAGTAACAAGAAAGGTATTTTCGACACGCAAGCCCCTGTGGCCATGCCGGAAGATAGAAAAGAGCTTTCCCGTGCAATGAAGCAGTGCGAACATTTAGGCCACACTAGCGACGGCCAGTCGATATATTTGTACCAACATAAAAACTGCTCACCAATTATGCGTGAAATTGGCCGCTTAAGAGAAGTGGCCTTTCGTGCGGTAGGTGAAGGTACTAACAAACGCCGCGATATAGACCAATACGATACTTACTACTATCACTTAATTCTTTGGGATGAGAGTAATTTAGAGATTGTGGGCGCATATCGTTTTGGCGATGCTGAGTTACTGAGTCATAAAGACCACCCTACCGGTCTATATTCGGCAACGTTGTTCGACTATGGAAGTGAGGAAAGTAACAGCACCTTGTTCAAAGAGGGGCTCGAACTTGGTCGTAGCTTTGTTCAACCCTGTTACTGGGGTAAACGTAGTTTAGATTATTTATGGGTCGGCATAGGTGCATTTTTAAATCGTTACCCGAAATACCGATACATGTTTGGCGCGGTGTCTTTAAGTAATGCTTACCCTCAACCGGCTAAAGACTTAATTGTACAGTTCTACTCTACGTACTTTCCGGCTAAGTTTGGGCAAGCCACTTCTAAGCGGCCTTATCAAATGTCGCAAGATCCCTTGTATACTTTTACCGGTAACGACTATAAATCTGAGTTTACTCAGTTAAAGCATTTACTCGCCAATATGGGCGTGAACGTACCTACCTTATACAAGCAATACAGCGAACTATCGAAAACCGGTGGCGTGGCGTTCTTAGATTTTAATGTAGACCCTGACTTTAACGACTGCATAGACGGCCTAGTGGTGGTCGATTTAGAAGCGTTAACCCAAAAGAAAAAGGAACGCTATTTAGGAGCAACACAATTAAAACCTGAGCTTAAAAAGTCAGCGTAGAGGTTTACAAATGGCTAATATAGGTGGCTTGATTACCTAATTTTCGTCAACCACCCTATATAAGACACTACACTAAAATAAGAAAAGCGCCCGTTGGCGCTTTTTTTATTCTCGTTGGCATATGAATCTAATACAGGCGTTACAGACTCAATAAAACATCTGTAAAAATATCTTCTAGGGTCACAATATCGGATAGGTGAACGTGTTCATTAACTTGGTGGATGGTGGCATTTGGCACACCCACTTCTACCACTTGAGTTGTGTCTGATGCAAAAAACCGCCCGTCTGAGGTACCGCCAGACGTACTGACCACGGGGTAACGTCCAGTGGCTTGTCGAATGGCTTTTTCTGTAATATTAATTAAGCACCGCTTTTCTGTATTGCTTCTACTCAAATAGGATTCACAGGGTCTAGACCAGCTTATCGAAGCCTCGCTATCTACTTCAGCGATAATACGTGTTAATAACTTAACTAAGCTGTCACGGTTAAATTGCCATGCGTAACGCACATTAAATTCAATACGGGTACTACCCGACACCAAATTATCAGTAAACGCGCCCGTATCTACGTGAGTGACTTGCAAAGACGTACCTGGAAAGTCGAGGCTACCTTGTTCAAACTCGTAGGAGGATAACGCCTGTATGATACGGCTTGCTTTGTGAATTGCGTTATCGCACGTATGCGGGTAAGCAACATGCCCTTGTTTTCCTGATACCAAAATTGTGCCCGACAATGAACCTCTGCGGCCTACTTTAATGGTGTCGCCGGTAGTATGCGTAGCAGTAGGCTCGCCTACTAAGCACATATCAAGTGTAATGTGTTTAGCATCTAAATAGGCCTTTATCCATTTAGAGCCATATTCAGCCTCGCCTTCTTCATCACTGGTAATCAACCACCAATACGTATATTGGTTGGAATCCATTGATGGTAGCGCTCTTTCTGTTGCTGCTAGCATGGCAGCAACACCGGTTTTCATATCGGCAGCGCCGCGACCATAAAGCTTATTTTGACTTATCACGGGGCAAAAGGGATTAGATTTCCATTTTTCTAAAGGGCCTGGTGGCACTACATCGGTGTGGCCAGAAAAAGCAAAATGGATAGGCCCATCCCCCCATTTAGCGATTAAATTAGTCACCCCTTCCACTTTGTGCTTTTCACATGCAAAGCCTAGCTTTTCTAATCGGTGCATTAGATAGCTTTGGCACCCAGCGTCAACGGGGGTAATGGATTCCCGTGCCATAAGCACTTCTGCAAAATGAATGCTTCTAGCGTGGTGGACCAACGAAAGCGCAGTATTGTTCATAAGAATAAATGAAGTCTAAGTTTGCTTACCTGTTATTACACAAAGTAAAGATGACACACAGATAACAAAATTAAGACAAGGAAATGACAAGGCTAAACTGATTTCCCCTTATATACTGTAGTCATATATAGTTAGGGTTATAGATGATTCTATCGATAAACTTGTATTTAGGCAGCGAGCTAAAGTTATTACTAGAAGCGGTTACCCTGCATAAAATTCAATCCCCTTTTACCGATACAACGCGAGGTCGAGTTTTGCTAAAGATTATTGTACTAATACCACTTATCTTGTCGTTATTGTGGTTTGGCTACTTGAGGGTGAATAGCTATTCCCTAGCACAAGGCAAACAAGGTTTTACTTACATACTGGTACTGTCGAGTGTTATTGCGGCATTTTACGCGCTTATGCTCTTTCTCACGCATTAGTACTTTTACTTATTAAAGAAAAACGCTCACAAAAAAGCCAGTGTTGGCGAAGCGATAACCACATCGCTTGTTCAACACTGGCTTTTTTAGCGTATTTTTCACTTACCGCTAAGGCGAGGAATAGCGCTAGGCTTAATAACGGTTTTACGTTTCAACCAGGTTATATTCTCACAAGCCTTTAAGCAGTAAGATCAATAATACTAAAGGTTTTCAGACACCGTAACATCAGCATCAGCACGTAAAGCTTCAATGAACTGCTGGTAAACACGTTGACCTTGCATCTGTGCTAAACGAGGTTTCAGACTTTCTGACATCTCAGCACTTAGCGCAGGCGCACTGTTCACTTTAACAAGCTCAACAATGGCCACGTCACCGTTCACGGTTGCTACCACATCTACACGCTTTTCAGCTTCAGTAGATAAGGTAAACAGTTTATCAACGATACTGCGGTTTAGTGTACTACCACTTCTCGCCACTGCTTCAGCACTTTCCCAGTTAAGAGACTTTTCTGCTAATGTTGCATCTACACTTTCGCCTTGCTGAAGCGATTCAACAACACTTGTAGCCCAGCTTTCAGCAGCTTCTTGTGCTTTCTGTGCTTTCACTGTTGATACAATTCCATCACGAACTTCGTCTAGGGCTTGAGTACGCTGTGGCAAGTGCTCTACAACACGCACAACAACTACCGTTTCATCATCTAGTTCGATAATGTCACTGTTCACGCCTTCATCGATAAGTTCAGAAGAAAACGCGACTTCAGTCAGTGCTGGTGAGCTCATATTTACTGGCACAGTGTTACGGCTAAACAAACCTGTTTCTTGTACCGGTAAGTCAACGGCGTTAGCAACATCTTCTAGTGTATCAGGCACTTCAAATGCAATTTCAGCCATGGTGTTTTGCAGCTCGAAGAATTCTTCTAATGCTTTATCGGTAAGCAATGTCTCGCGGATTTCTGCTTCTACGTCTTCAAATGCCTGAACTTGCGCTTCTTTAAGTTCAGTCAATTTAATGATGTGAAAACCGAATTCAGTTTCAACAACGTCGGTATAGTCACCCACATTCGCTAAACTAAATACCGCTTCATCAAACGCATCGTCCATCATTCCAGGAGTAATAAAATCTAGATCACCACCATTTTCAGCTGAAAAGGTGTCATCTGAATTACTTTCAGCTAACTCAGCAAAATCAGCACCGTCGTTCAGTTGGTCTAATAGTGCTTGAGTTTTCGATTTTGCTGCATCAGCGTCATCGCCTGACTCGATAAGAATATGTGAAACTCGACGCTCTTCTTCTTTGCCATAACCGCTAAGGTTATTGTCATAGTAAGTGCGAACGGCTTCGTCATCGACGCTTACGCGGCTTTTAACGTCTTCTACTGTCAGTGATACATAGGCAAGCTTAATTTGCTCTTCGGTATCAAATGCAGTGATGTTAGCGTTGTAATATTCGGCAATATCATCTTCTGTTACTTCCACCGACTCGGCGAATGAAGCAGAATCAATCATCACGTATTTAGCGTCACGAGTTTGAAGCTGCAATGCATTCGCACGTTCAGCTTCTCCAGGCAACGCAAACTCAGAATTGGTTAACGCTGCAGCCAATTGATTTTGTGTCATTTGAATGCGTAAATAATCACGGAAGTCAGCAACCTGAAAGCCATTTTGACGCAAAATAGTTTGGAAACGGTCGTTGTCGAATTGACCACCGAACTGAAACTCTGGCATTTGTACGATAGTTTCACGAATTTGAGCATCGCTAACGCGTAAGCCCATTTCCTGTGCTTGTTGCTGAATGAGTTTTTCAGCAATAAGTCTATCTAGTACGTTACGACGAAAGTCACTTAAATACTGTTCGCTTGAAAACAACTGGGCAATGCTTTCGCCAAATTGTGATTCCATTTGTGCCCGTTGGTTCTGATAACCGCGTTCTAATTCCTGAGCAGAAATTTCTTCGCCATTAACTGTTGCTACTGCCGTAGTACCTGAAGACGTCAGGTAGCTTCCTACACCAGCAAACACGAAACTCAATACGATTAGGGCAATAATTGCCATTGCCCATGGGCCTTGAGAACCTTCTCTGATTCTTTCTAGCATGATTGTTCTTCAACTCCGTTGCTTACTACACTTGCCCTTTAGCGTTGGATAATGCCTACGCTAACATCATGGCAAAAAATAAGCGGTGATTATAACCTAATACCTGTGAAGATAAACGGCTTAACAAAAACTAATCCTTCTATTGTCCAATAAAACCGCAGCGTGACGCGCAATGCACTGTCGCGCTATAGGTGAGATAAAGAAAATAGTGGGAAATGATAAATTCGGCGTTACAAATAAAAAAGGCGATGGCATAAGCCATCGCCTTTTTCTTGCAAGTTTTGCTTAGTTACAAGCGTCTTTCAGAGCTTTACCAGCTTTGAAAGATGGAACTTTCGCCGCTGAAATCTGAATAGTCTCACCAGTTTGTGGATTACGACCACTACGAGCAGAGCGCTCACGTACTGAGAAAGTACCGAAACCGACTAGTGCCACTTGGTCACCGTCTTTAAGTGCTGCAGTTACTGAGTCAGTGAATGCATCTAGAGCGCGGCCGGCAGCTGCTTTTGAAATATCTGCGCCAGCAGCAATTTGGTCGATAAGTTGAGACTTGTTCACTATTATGATCCCCTTCGATTGTTATTATACTGTTTGTCCAAAACGATTTGATTGAACGTTATAGCAAGCTTGATTCTGAACATCAAGCATCTGTCACAATTAATTAACTTTTATTGAATCGCTGCAATCCCTTTTGTGGCAAGGCTTCAAGCGAATACAAATTAAAGGTAACACAACTCTTGCGACAAGAAAGCCCTATTTTGAAAAAAATAGGCGAATTGGCGAAGGTATGCACACTTTTTAATCAATTATTGCAAATTTAAGGCTGCAAGCCTTTAAAATTAGGACATGCAGCCAACCATTTTAGCTTTTAGTTGCAACCTCAAAAGACTCTACTGGCTCTTGAAGTGCAATATCAAGCACATCATCAATCCACTTTACAGGGTGAATTGATAAATCTTTTTTCACGTTTTCTGGAATTTCTTCCAGATCACGTTCATTTTCTGCTGGAATAACCACCGTTTTAATTCCACCACGGTGGGCGGCTAGTAGCTTTTCTTTCAAACCACCAATGGCCAACACTTCACCACGCAGTGTTATTTCACCGGTCATGGCCACATCGCATTTAACGGGGTTACCTGTTAACGATGACACCAAAGCTGTACACATTGCGATACCCGCACTTGGGCCATCTTTAGGTGTAGCACCTTCAGGCACATGCACGTGAATATCGCGTTTTTCATAAAAATCTTCGTTAATACGAAGCTTTTCAGCGCGACTACGCACAACCGTCATTGCAGCTTTGATAGATTCCTGCATAACATCACCAAGCGAACCGGTTGATGTCATCTTGCCTTTACCAGGTACCGACGTGGTTTCGATAGTCAGTAAATCACCGCCTACCTGTGTCCATGCTAATCCGGTAACTTGGCCAATTTGATTGTCTTTGTCTGCCTTACCGTAATCGAAGCGTTGTACCCCTAAGTAATCTTTAAGATTGTCTTGAGTCACTGACACTTTATCTTTGCTCTTAGTCAGCAAGATATCTTTAACGGCTTTACGACATACCTTAGAAATTTCACGTTCTAAGCTACGAACGCCTGCTTCACGGGTGTAGTAACGAATCATGCCGATAATGGCAGATTCGGTAATCTCAAGCTCTTTAGACTTAAGTCCGTTACGTTCCATTTGCTTACTGATTAAGTGACGTGTTGCGATGTTTAGCTTCTCGTCTTCGGTATAACCAGAAAGACGAATAACTTCCATACGGTCAAGTAATGGGCCTGGAATATTCATGCTATTCGAGGTCGCCACAAACATTACATCAGATAAATCGTAGTCCACTTCTAAATAGTGGTCACTGAAACTATTGTTCTGTTCTGGGTCAAGCACTTCAAGTAACGCAGATGCTGGGTCGCCACGCATATCAGACGACATTTTATCAATCTCATCTAATAGGAAAAGTGGGTTTTTAACTCCAACTTTTGCCATTTTCTGCACTAATTTTCCAGGTAATGAGCCTATGTAAGTACGTCTATGTCCACGAATTTCAGCTTCATCACGCACGCCGCCTAATGCCATACGTACATACTTGCGCCCTGTCGCTTTCGCAACAGATTGACCAAGAGAGGTTTTACCCACACCAGGAGGCCCTACAAGACACAAGATGGGTCCTTTCAGCTTTTTAACACGCTGTTGTACCGCGAGGTATTCTAGAATGCGTTCTTTGACTTTCTCTAACCCGTAATGATCTTCATTTAAAACCACTTCAGCGCGAGATAAATCTTTCTTCACTGGTGAACGCTTATTCCACGGTACGTTGGTTAGCCACTCAATGTAGCTGCGTAATACGGTAGCTTCTGCCGACATGGGCGACATCATCTTAAGCTTTTGCAACTCAGACTTAGCTTTATTCAACGCTTCTTGCGGCATTTTGGCGTCTTCGATTTTCTTCGCTAACGCTTCAAATTCATCTGGTGCATCATCAAGTTCACCAAGCTCTTTTTGAATGGCTTTCATTTGCTCATTCAAATAGTACTCACGCTGGCTTTTTTCCATTTGCTTTTTAACACGGGTGCGAATTTTCTTCTCAACCTGTAGCAAATCGATTTCACCTTCCATCAAGGCCATTAAATACTCAAGGCGTTCATTCACCCCTTTCATTTCTAGCACTTTTTGTTTTTCGGTGAGTTTAAGCGGCATGTGCGCAGCCATGGTATCTGCTAAGCGTGCAGCATCTTCGATACCATTTAGCGACGTAAGTACCTCAGGCGGTATTTTTTTGTTTAGCTTAACGTAACCTTCAAATTGCGATACCGCAGAGCGAATAAGCACTTCTTGCTCGCTCTCATCAATAGCACCGTCTTCAATTTTATTTACGTTAGCTACAAAGAATGGCTCTGATTGCTCGTAACCTTCAACTTCACCACGCACACTTCCTTCAACTAACACTTTTACCGTGCCGTCAGGAAGTTTCAAAAGTTGAAGAATGGTGGCAATAGTACCAACGGTATAAATGTCATCGGCATCGGGTTCATCCACACCGGCGTCTTTCTGGGCCACTAAGAAAATCTGTTTCTCGTTTTCCATTGCCGCTTCAAGACAACGGATCGATTTTTCTCGCCCGACAAATAAGGGTATGACCATATGCGGATAAACAACCACGTCCCTTAAGGCAAGCACAGGAATTTCAATGCGATTTTCTCGCTCAACTGTCATACGTGTTCTCTATTAGTTAGCATTGTCGATTGATATGGGGATGCTAGCGCAAAGTTCAAATAAAACATTCTTAATGTACGTAAATTCGCTGCTTTCCCTGCTTTTCTTTACCATTATCGATTTTAGACCGTATGGCAATAGTTTGTTGCCGAATCTATCAGAAAGGATAGGTTAAACGGGTTTGTTTGCTCAAATAACCAACAAGTTGTTATTTGAGAGGCGGAAAAACGCTAATTTTAGCCATACAGGAAAGCGTAACATTTGAGTATTATTTTTATGCCGTTGATGTGAATGATCTTGAATGTTGAGGTTGAGGGCGGGTTAAGGGTGAAAATAAGCTCGAGGTTAACAAACCCTAACGCAGAAAATATTTATAGGCTTTTAGAAAACAAAAAAGGCCCCGAAGGACCTTTTCTAGTAAGCAAAGCTACCTACTCAGAGGCTGCTTTTTTATCTGTATTATCGTAAATCAAGATAGGCTTAGACTCGCCGCGAATAACGGTTTCATCAATAACTACTTTGCTTACGTCTACCGCAGACGGTAATTCGTACATGGTATCAAGCAGAACTGCTTCAACAATTGAACGAAGACCACGAGCACCCGTTTTACGTTCCATCGCCTTTTTAGCGATAGCATGCAGTGCGTCGTCACGGAACTCAAGTTCCACATCTTCCATATCAAATAAAGCTGAATACTGCTTCGTAATCGCATTCTTAGGCTCTTTAAGAATTTGAATTAAGGCTTCTTCATTCAATTCTTCAAGACTAGTGACCACTGGTAAACGACCGATAAATTCAGGAATTAACCCGTATTTAACCAAATCTTGTGGTTCTACTTGTTTGAACAACTCGCTAATTTGCGCGGTGTTTTCAGATTTAGACTTAACAGCCGCACCGAATCCAATACCCGTACCTTTTTGCGCACGTTGTTCAATAACCTTATCAAGGCCTGCGAACGCGCCACCACAGATAAACAGAATCTTAGAGGTATCTACCTGCAAAAATTCTTGCTGTGGATGCTTACGACCGCCTTGTGGAGGAACCGAAGCAACAGTCCCTTCAATAAGCTTAAGCAATGCTTGCTGCACACCTTCACCCGATACATCACGAGTAATAGATGGGTTATCTGATTTACGCGAAATTTTATCAATTTCATCAATGTAAACAATGCCGCGTTGGGCTTTTTCTACATCGTAATCACATTTTTGCAGAAGCTTTTGAATGATATTTTCAACATCTTCACCCACATAACCAGCTTCGGTTAATGTGGTCGCGTCTGCCATTGTGAAAGGAACGTCAAGCAAACGTGCAAGCGTTTCCGCCAGTAATGTTTTACCACTACCTGTTGGGCCGATAAGTAGGATATTACTCTTACCAAGCTCCACACCATCGTGCACATCACCATTACGTAAACGTTTGTAGTGGTTATATACCGCTACAGACAATACTTTTTTGGCGTGCTCTTGACCGATAACGTAGTCATCTAGGTGCGCATGTATTTCACTTGGCTTTGGTAAAGCATCCTGCTTTTGCTTAGGCGCGATCTCCTTGATTTCTTCGCGAATGATATCGTTACATAACTCAACACACTCGTCGCAAATAAATACCGACGGGCCTGCTATTAACTTTCTTACTTCGTGTTGGCTTTTGCCACAAAACGAGCAGTACAGTAACTTGTTATCACCGTCACCGCTTTGTTTATCACTCATTACTATTGCCTCTGCCTTGCCTGAACCGAAAACCAAATCGTGCCAAGCACTAGTTCAGGTCTACTATATATAACTATACTACTTAGTTGCAGCCGCGTCAGATCGATTTGTCATAACTTGGTCGATAAGACCATACTCTTTGGCTTCGGTTGCACTAAGGAAGTTGTCACGATCGGTATCGTGGGCAACTTTTTCATAATCTTGTCCAGTATGTTGGGCCATCAAGCGGTTCAACTTCTCTTTAATAGACAGGATTTCCTTCGCATGAATTTCAAAATCTGATGCTTGACCTTGGAATCCACCTAAAGGTTGGTGAATCATCACGCGAGAATTCGGTAAACAGTAACGCTTACCTTTAGCACCACCAGATAGCAAGAACGCACCCATGCTAGCCGCTTGACCCACACATACCGTGCTTACGTCTGGCTTGATGAAATTCATGGTGTCGTAAATTGCCATACCCGCAGTTACAGAACCACCAGGGGAATTGATATAAAGGAAAATGTCTTTTTCTGGATTTTCAGCTTCCAAAAATAGCATTTGAGCCACAATCAGGTTGGCCATGTGGTCTTCTACCTGCCCTACTAAGAAAATAACATTTTCTTTTAGTAGACGAGAATAGATGTCGTACGAACGTTCACCTTTGGAAGTCTGTTCAACTACCATAGGAACAAGTGCATTCATTGGATCAAATGGGGTATTAGTCATAGCTACCTTGATTATCTAGCGTTAAAAACAAAAATGCTCGGAAGGCTCCGAGCATTTAAGCAGTTGCTGACAGGTGAAGTCAATCAGACAGTAAAAAATTACGCCTGTTTGTTCATAACCTCGTCAAAAGCTTTAGTTACTTCGGTAACTTTAGCTTGCTCAAGTACCCACTCAACCGCCTGCTCTTCTAATGCAACATTTTGCATTTGCTGCATAAGCTCTTGGTTGTTGTTGTAGTATTCTACAACTTCTTGAGGGTCTTCATACGCAGAAGCAGCAGTTTCGATCATCTCGTTTACTTTTGCTTCGTCAGCTTTAAGTTCGTTTTGCTTAATTACTTCACCTAATAATAGGCCAATTGAAACACGACGCTTGGCATTATCAGTAAATAATTCAGCAGGCAACTCAGGAAGGTTTTGACCACCGCCCTGTTGGCTGAAACGCTGCTTAGCTTGTTCACGTAAAGCGTTAACCTCTTGGTCGATAAGTGCTTGAGGAATATCAAGCTCATTAGCGTCAACCAATTTAGCAATAACGTCTTCTTTAACCTGAGTTTTAAGTGTTTGATCTAGCTCGCGTTGCATGTTCTTACGAACTTCAGCTTTAAGCGCGTCAACACCACCTTCCTGAACACCGAACAAGGTAGCAAACTCTTCGTCAACTTTAGGAAGTGACTGGCCTTCTACTTTTTTCACTGTTACTTGGAATACCGCGTCTTTACCTTTAAGGTTTTCTGCGTGGTAATCTTCAGGGAAAGCAACTTCTACTGTTACTTCTTCGCCCGCTTTCGCGCCTACAAGTGGCTTTTCGAAACCTGGGATCATGCGATCTTGACCTAGTTCAAGTTCGAAATCTTCAGCTTTTCCGCCTTCAAATTCTTCACCGTCGATAGAACCAACGAAATCGATAACAACTTTATCGTCTTTCTTCGCTTTACGTTTAACTTCTTTCCAAGAAGCGTGTTGCTTCTGTAGCGTTACCATCATGTTATCAAGATCTTCGTCAGTAATCTCTACTACTGGCTTTTCGATTTCAATATCGTTGATGCCTTTAACTTCTACTTCTGGATATACTTCAAAAGAAGCAACAAATTCCAAATCCTGACCATCTTCATCTTTAGTCAGTTCGAAATTTGGCATACCAGCTGGTTGAATTTTTTCTTGAACGATAGCCTGGTAGAAGTTTTGCTGCATTACATCACCAGCAATTTCTTGACGCACTGCTTGGCCGAAACGCTTTTTGATTACGCTTACTGGTACCTTGCCTGGGCGGAAACCGTTAATACGTTGCGTTTTCGCCAACTGCTGTAGGCGAGATTTAACAGCTGAATCAATAGCGTCAGCTGGAACGGTGATAGTAAGACGGCGTTCTAAACCCTGGGTCGTCTCGACTGAAACTTGCATTATATTACCTCAACTTTACGCCTATTTAAGCGCTTTGTTCTCAATCCCCTCTCCCGTCATGTCTATGTGACATATCACACGGGGGTAGAGGTCGTTTCCGACGTTTGCACTAACAAAACACCACACAATACTGTGTTAATCGCGTATTTGTTACAAACATACGAGTTAAAAAAAGACGCCGTAGTATACAGTCGCAGAGAACGAGAGTCGAGAGGGAAACACAAGTTTGTAACACGCTTTTGAATGATAAGTGTGCAAACGGATAGAAATAAGGAAATTAATAAGGAAAATATAACGAGGATAGAGTAAATGGTCGGTGAGATAGGATTTGAACCTACGACCCCTTGTACCCAAAACAAGTGCGCTACCAAGCTGCGCCACTCACCGACAATAATACTTAACAAAACACTTAAAAAGCACTTACAACAGCGCTTTAAACAGCTTTTGTGAAAAAAGCCTAAAACATGGTGCGGAAGGAGAGACTTGAACTCTCACGCCGTGAAGCACTGGAACCTAAATCCAGCGTGTCTACCAATTCCACCACTCCCGCGAAAAAGTGGGGTGGACGATGGGGCTCGAACCCACGACAACCGGAATCACAATCCGGGGCTCTACCAACTGAGCTACGCCCACCACTGAGGTGCTTGCAATAAATAAACATGTTGAATTGATAGTACATGTTTATCTTTAAAGATTCGACCAATCCGAATCAGGTCCTACCTGACTCGCATGGCGCGTCCGGCAGGATTCGAACCTGCGACCCACGGCTTAGAAGGCCGTTGCTCTATCCAGCTGAGCTACGGACGCTCGGCGAATCTTCGCTTGCAAAAAATGGTCGGTGAGATAGGATTTGAACCTACGACCCCTTGTACCCAAAACAAGTGCGCTACCAAGCTGCGCCACTCACCGACTGCGTAACGATACGTTTGAAGCAATTTGCGTCTGTGCCGTTACGGGGTGCGAATATTACTGACAAGACCCCACCTCGTCAAACACTTTTTTAAATAAAATATTCAACCGCTCACAAAGCACGCATAAATGTGCTTTTTTGAGCACTTTGGGCATTTTTCAAACTAACCGAAACCTAAAAACAGATAATTTAGTGCGAACTTGAAGGTAGGCGGCGTACTCGTTCATCGTAAACAACTTCACTCTTTATCGAAATTTACTTTTTATAAGCGCAAATCTTTAAAAATTTTCTCGATTTACAGTAATTGTATGTTTCTACTGGTCGCCAGTAGCAGTTTTATGAAACAATAATTAGCACTTAATGACCACACATTATAATCACTTCTATGACAGCTCATTTAATTGACGGCAAATTAATTGCCAAACAAGTACGCCAGCATGTTGCTTCTTATGTAGATTCACTTATTGACGCCAAGAAACGTCAACCTGGTTTGGCCGTGGTATTAGTCGGTAGCGATGCCGCCTCTCAAGTTTATGTTTCTAACAAACGTAAAGCATGTGATGAAGTTGGATTTGTATCTCGTTCTTTTGATTTACCCGCTGACACTACAGAAAACGAACTGTTAGCACTTGTCGATCAATTAAATGACGACAAAGAAATAGACGGGATTTTAGTGCAGCTGCCTCTACCTGCCGGTTTAAATGCTGAAAAAGTATTAGAGCGCATTCACCCACATAAAGATGTTGATGGTTTTCACCCTTATAATATAGGTAGATTGGCACAACGTATCCCCGCACTTCGCCCATGCACTCCAAAAGGTATCATGACCATGATTGAGGCCACTAAGCGCCCCGTTAAAGGTTTAGATGCGGTCATTGTGGGTGCTTCTAATATTGTGGGTCGCCCTATGAGCTTAGAACTATTGCTTGCAGGTTGTACGGTCACTACTTGTCATAAATTTACACAAGATTTAAAAGCCCATGTAAGTCGTGCAGACCTTCTTGTGGTCGCGGTAGGCAAGCCAAACTTTATTCCTGGTGACTGGATTAAGCCCGGCGCTATCGTTATCGATGTAGGCATTAACCGTGTGAGTGACGGTTCGCTCGTTGGCGACGTGGATTTTGAGCCTGCTAAACAACGTGCGGGGTGGATTACCCCCGTTCCTGGCGGCGTGGGCCCAATGACAGTGGCCAGCTTAATAGAAAATACCCTAGAAGCTTACGTCAAATACCATTCCTAAGTTGAATTTGTGAACGATACACAGTTTATAGAAGCCACTATGCGTTGGGTTGATGACATTGTCATCAACCACAACTTTTGCCCCTTTGCCGGTTTCGTACGTCAACCGGGCCAAATTCACTGCGTCGTGGTTAACGGGGATGCAGGCGATGTTATTACCTCGCTTTTCGATGAGTGTAAACGCTTAGACGAACAAGATAATATTGCTACTACCCTTATCATCGCGCCTTCATCATCTACAGCTTCCTTCGATGATTACCTGGATGTATTAGCGATATGTGACCGTATGCTATCTGATTGGGGGTACACTGGCGTGTATCAACTCGCCAGTTTTCATCCTGACTATCAATTCGATGGCGAAGCTAAAGACAGCGTCGCGAATTATACCAACCGCTCTCCCTTCCCTCTACTTCATTTAATTCGCGAGCGAGATATTGCCCGCTATATGAAAAACGAAGATGATGCAGAGAAAATTTACACTCACAATATTGCCAAAGCCAATGAACTAGGTTGCCCTTATTTTGAAAAAGTATTGAAGGAAATGCGAAGCGCTAAAAATAAAAACGGCCTGTAAATGTACAGGCCAAAAGGTTTAATTGGGTCCAGGGATGCCAAATACGGCAGCCCCAAATGTCCGTAATTGGTTCAAGGTTTTAAACTTGAATTCGTACTCTACGTAAACTATGTGAGAATTTTATGACAGTGCGTTATGCAAGTAGGATTTTAAGGTAATGACCCCTAGTCAGTTTCCCCTTTCCGCTATCGGTCATATACAAACGCCGTTTAAACAAAAGTTTGCTATTCCCCGACAGCCCAATTTAGCCAAGGCGAAAGGGCAAGTAGTATTAGCGCCTGACTTTGATGATCCTCGAGTGTTTAAAGGTTTAGAGGTATTTAGCCATGTATGGCTACTCTTTCTCTTCCATGAGAATTTAGATAAAGGTTGGAAACCCTCGGTGAAAGCCCCTCGTTTAGGCGGAAATGCAACGCTTGGGGTGTTTGCCTCAAGAAGTACGCATCGCCCGAATGGTATAGGCATGTCGGCAGTGAAAAATTTAGGTTCTGACATTGTAGATGGAAAGCTTACCTTGCACGTCGAAGGAGTAGATTTGTTAGATGGCACCCCAATTATCGATATTAAGCCTTATTTACCCTACGCCGATGCGCTCCCCCATGCATCGGATAGCATGGCAGAACTGAATCACGCAGCCCCCATACCCAACTTAGAGGTAACCATTAACCCTCTCGTGCAAAACATGTTGAACGAAGCCGCATCGCAGCACCCGGATCTACCCACACTACTAACAGCCGTGCTGGCTCAAGACCCCCGCCCCGCTTATCGTCATAAACTATTAAGTGATGAAAAGACCTACCATACTGCACTGTATAATTATGACTTTGCCTTCACAGTAAAAAATAGTGTGGTTGAAGTCATTGGGATTAACACGCTTTAGTCGCACGTGGTTGTAGCACTATTGCTCACAGTTAATTAGAATACGCTCAATTGTATTTTTCATAGTTATAGGAAGACCGCTTCGAATGCGCACTAGTCAATATTTACTTGCCACGCAGAAAGAAACTCCGGCCGATGCTGAGGTTATCAGCCACCAGTTAATGTTACGTGCTGGTATGATAAGAAAACTGGCTTCAGGCCTTTATACGTGGTTGCCAACTGGGCTTCGCGTACTGAATAAAGTGGCAAACATCGTTCGTGAAGAAATGAACAAAGCAGGCGGTGTAGAAGTGTTAATGCCAGTAGTCCAACCTGCTGACTTGTGGGAAGAGTCTGGCCGTTGGGAAGAATATGGCCCAGAGTTACTGCGCATTAAAGACCGCCACCAGCGAGACTTTGTGCTAGGTCCTACACATGAAGAAGTAATCACATCGTTAGTTAGAAACGAAATCAGTAGTTACAAACAACTGCCAATTAATCTTTATCAAATTCAAACTAAATTCCGTGATGAAGTACGTCCTCGCTTTGGCATTATGCGTGGTCGTGAGTTCACCATGAAAGATGCTTACAGCTTCCACTTAGACGATACGTGTTTAGATAAAACTTACCAAACAATGTATGAAGCCTATGGAAATATCTTCAATCGCATGGGCTTAGACTACCGTGCGGTTATTGCAGATTCAGGCTCAATTGGTGGAAACCATTCCCATGAATTCCACGTCCTTGCCGAGTCTGGTGAAGATGCCATTGCCTTTGCAAGCGACAGCGACTACGCCGCAAACGTTGAAATGGCGGCTACTGCAATGCCAGAAAAACAACAAGCTTCAGGCGCAGCAGCAGAAGTCGTAAGTGGTAAAGCTTCAGATAGCGCACTTAGCATTTATGTTGTTAAAGGCGAAACGGAAGAAGAGAGCACAACTGAACAGTGGGTTGTATTAGTATTGCGCGCAGAACATGAGCTTAACGATGTTAAAGCGGAAAAAGTCACTGGCGTAGCTAGTCCGCTTGTTATAGCAAGTGAAGAAAAAGCCACTGAAATCTTAGGCGCTCATCCTGCTTTCGTTAACCCTAATGATATTACGCTGCCAATGCATGTCGATTTTAGTGCCGCAGCACTTGCTGATTTTGTTTGTGGTGCAGGCGAAAATGGCCAAATCACGAAAGATGCAAATTGGACTGTGGACATACAAACGGCAGATTTACGTAACATTGTGGCTGGTGATGCTTCACCAGACGGCAATGGTACTATAGAAATAAAGCGCGGCATTGAAGTGGGCCATATTTTCCAATTAGGTAGCAAATACTCAGAAGCGATGAATTGTGGTGTACTAAGCGAAACGGGTAAACATCAAACGCTTACCATGGGGTGTTATGGAATTGGTGTTTCACGTATTGTTGCGGCGGCTATTGAACAAAACCATGATAAATACGGCATCATGTGGCCTGATCCTATCGCGCCATTTAAAATTGCATTAATTCCAATGAATATGCATAAATCTCACCGTATCAAAGAAGCGGCTGAGGCACTGTACGAACAACTGATTGCGTTAGGTATAGACGTATTATTTGACGATCGTAAAGAACGCCCAGGTGTTATGTTCAATGACATGGAATTAATTGGTATACCTCATAGCATTGTTATCGGTGAGAGAAACCTCGACAATCAACAAATTGAATACAAAAACCGCCGTACAGGTGTAAAGCAATTATTAGATTTAGATTCGGCTAAAGACTTTGTTGTTAGTCTCTAACTTTGTCTATTATTGAAAGATAAATATTAGTAATTTTGCATTTGACCTTGTATACAGCTATGCAATAGCGGTTAGCTACAAGAATAAAAAACGGTGAACATATGCGGTTAACATTTTACGGCGTGAGAGGCTCTATTCCTACTCCTGGAGAAGCCTATGCACGCTATGGTGGTAATACCGCATGCGTTCACATTGAATTAGCCGATGGCACCGATATTGTGCTTGATTCGGGAACGGGTATCAGGCTGTTGGGGAACAAACTTCGCAGCAAAGATACGCCTATTCACTTGTTGCTCAGCCACAATCACTGGGATCACATACAAGGTTTTCCATTCTTCAGCCCTATCTTTCAAAAAGACCGAGATATCTATATTTACCCAGGGCAAACGACATTGCCCGAACACGATCAGATTTTAAGGCAAATGGACGGCTCAACGTTTCCTGTCCCTGTCAGTGCGTTACAGTCAAAACTCCATCTAACCATTATCCCGCCAGAGCAAGATATTTGGGAGATTGGTACTGCTACCATTCGCCGAATCCCTATTAATCACCCTGGTAAGGGTAGCGCCTATAGTATTGAAGAAAAAGGCATAAAAATCGCCTACATTACTGACAACGAACTCTACCCGCCGTATAATAAAGAAACCGACTTTTTAACGTTTGTCGATTTTGCTAGAAACGCAGACGTTATTATTCATGATGCACAATATATGATGTCCGATATGCCGGCTAAAACTGGGTGGGGCCATTCGGTTGCTGAAGAAGCCGTAAAACTTGCCATGGCGAGCAATTCAAAAAAATTAGCGCTATACAGCCATGATCCAGATCGTACAGATGAGGATATTGATAAGCTGGTTGAACACTGCATGGATTACATCACTATTGCAGAATCGAACCTAGAAATATTTGCATCAGCGGAAGGCCAGTTACTGGATTTCACTCATTAAAATAAATTAGCAAAAAACAACAACGACTTACCTAACGGAGAACACCACCAGTGTCAGTGTTTAAGCCATTTTTAATATTGGCTGCAGTCAGTCTGTGCAGCATAAATGCGCTTGCCCAAGAAAGCGCGCAAGATGAACAAGAGAGTGATATTGAAGTTATTGATATCATTAAACGAGATACCACAACAGAAAGTGCGCTCGATAATCGTATGGAAGGTGATAAGGAAGCAATTGATAACGTTTTTGCTATTACCCAGCATAGACAAAACTATTTACTTCCTATGAGTTACATTACCAATCCAAATTCGAACGGAAATGAAGAGCTCACAGAAGAAAATGTTGATAAAAAAGAAGCCAAGTTCCAGGTTAGTGTAAAGCTGCCTCTCTATTTGGAAGACACTGGATTTGATGGCATTTACCTCGGTTTTACCCTCACCTCATTTTGGCAGTTATATAATAGCGAAGTGTCAAAACCCTTTAGAGAAACCAATTACGAACCAGAGATATTTTGGCAAGAAACGGCAGACTACTCTGTTTTAGGGTATAAATTTAATACCTTTCAATTAGGGTTTAACCATATGTCTAACGGACAGAGTGGCCTTAGTTCTAGAAGTTGGAACCGTATTTTCGCCTCTGTTGTGTTTAGTGACCAAGACGATATTTATTACCTAAAAACTTGGTATCGTATTCCTGAAGATGAAAAAGAAGACCCACTTGATCCTACAGGTGATGACAACCCAGATATCGAAAACTATTATGGTCGTGTGGAATTTGGTTATGGGCGCAAGCTTGGCAATTTTAAAGTAATGGCATTGCTTCGAAATAACCTTAACTTAGGGAATAACCGAGGTAGCATTCAGCTTGATTTAACCTATCCGCTTACCGACCGTTATGAATTATTGTTTCAATATTTTAACGGCTACGGCGACTCGCTCATTGATTACAACCGCTCTCAAGAACGAGTAGGACTAGGCTTTCAGCTACTTTTCCTATAAGCAGTTTTTAATAAGAGGCCCTACTTGATAGGCCTCTTGTTTAAATGACGCCAGCTGCTTTATAAAGTTGAAGATGAACTTCTACTAACGCATCTATGTCACGCTGATACCCGCCCCCAATAACCGCCGCAATGGGTATGCCCATACGTTCAGCGAACGCAAAAGCCATATCGTCTCGGGCGCTAACGCCTTCAGTCGTGATGTTTAATAAGCCCAAGTCATCATTGATGTGAATATCTACACCAGCGTCATAGATAATGGCATCTGCTTGAAATTGCATAGCAACCATGGCGAGCGTTTCTTGCACCGCATTTAAGTATTCGTCATCTTCACAGCCCTTCGCCATGCCTATATCGATGTTTGAATGCTGCTTTCGATAAGGGAAGTTTTTCTCACCATGAACTGACACGGTGAAAATACTATTATCGTATTGAGTAAGCTTAGCGGTACCGTCACCCTGATGGACATCAAAGTCGATAATTAATACATTGTCTATACCGCTAAATTTTTGCATGGCTTTCGCCGCAAGAAATAAATCGTTAAATAAGCAAAAACCCGATCCAAAATCTGAAAAAGCATGATGGTAGCCTCCGGTTAAATTTAACGCCTTTCCATGTTTTATGGCCAATTCAGCAGTTAAACAGGTGCCAGCTACTGCCGTAAGCGTGCGTTCGATGAGTTGATCGGACCAAGGAAAGCCAATACGACGCATAGCTTTTTTATCTAACGTGCCGCTTGTTAACTGCTGAACATAGTCTTTGTCGAAGTGACACTCTAATTCCGTTATCGCTAACGGTGAAGGAGTGTGAAATACACTATCAGCAACACCGTGAGACGATAACGCGTTTCGAATGCCCTGGTATTTATCAATGGGGAAACGATGGCGTTCAGGTAGGCTAAGTTGGCTATAAATAGGATGGAATACCAATGGGATCATAACGTCTCAGTCACTACCTTATTTTATTTGCGGCGAAAACCCCAGTGAGTTTATGAAAAAGGAGCATGCACTTAAACTAACTCCGTTTCATTATACGCAATATCATGTGTTAGCGGGTTAAACTGTTCACCACTTTTTCCACATTGTCTGACATGCTTTTCATCGACTGTGCCATGTCATCACGTTGTGCCAATTTATGATAGCGGTCGGACGATGCCACCACGTTCGCAATAATACTTTCCACCTGCGACAACACTGCTTCTTGTTCGTCTGCGGCTTCATTAAGGGCAACCACTACACTCGCCGTTTCTTTAATATCCTCAACCACGTTATTTAAGGTTTGCAATGCAGTACCAGCTTCAGTCGCATTGCTGTCTGAAAGCTGTTTACCTTCTTCCATGGCCAGAACGGCTCCACGGGCTTCTGCTTCAAAGCTACTAAGAATATCGTTTATTTCTTTCGTTGATTGCTGTGTTTTAGCTGCTAACGCCCGCACTTCATCTGCCACCACGGCAAAACCTCTACCATGTTCTCCTGCCCTAGCAGCTTCAATTGCAGCATTCAAAGCCAATAAGTTGGTTTGATCGGCAATCTCATTGATAACGTTAACCACTTTAAGAATATTCTTACTGCGGCTTTGAAGGTCGCTGACAATGTCACTCGACTCTGTTACCGTTTTTGCTAGTTGTTTGAACCCTGCATTCGCCCGCTCAAAAGTTGAATAACAACTTGCTACGTTATCCTCTGAATTTTTGGTAGCCACAGCCACTTGGTCGGTAATGGCGACCAAGTTCTGCACTATACCTTTTAATTTATCTGTGGTGGCATCTAAAGAGAGTGAAGCATCGCGCTGCTCTACCGCACCATCCATAATTGACTGCCCCACGTCGCCAAGGGCAACAAAAGCGCGCTCCATTTCTGATTCAGTTTGATGCAACTGGGTAACCGAGGCTTTTAACTTGCTTTGTAATGCTCTGGCAGAGTCAGCCAAAATGCCAAGCTCGTGCCCACTTGAATACGTCAGCGAGTAATCGTACTGACTAGTAGCTAGATTAGAAATGCATGCAGCCACTTCACGGGTAGGGTTAATTACCTGCGTGCGAAGACGACTAATTACATAGGTAACAGATAGCAGTGACAGCGCGATAGCAGCAAGCAAAATCAGCCATAACATCCTTCGCGTACCGTTTTTCAAATCAGTAATGGCTAGCTCAGATTGATGTGCTATTTCATCGGCAATACTTTCTAGTAACTTCGCAGGTTCTCGGTCAATACCGCGAACGTAGCTATCCCCTACTTTCGGATCTAAACCCGATGCTATAAAAGCCGCATAGCCTTCTCGATACTTTTCAGCCATATAGGCGTGCGCCGTTTGGAACTTTCGAATATCCGCTTTGGCTTTATCACTCACTACAGGGTTCGACAGCATTTGGCTGAATTGCTGCTTTATCTCAGCTTCCCGCTTTTGGAAGCGAGACCAGTACTTTTCGCGGTCGTCGTCGTCATGCCCTCGCAGCAGTGTATTTTTCCACTCCTGAACCTGGGTTTTGAAGGTATTTAACGTTGCGTTTACGTCTCGTTCTGCCTGAACAAGTGTATGCTCTAGTGATTCGAAACTGCTCAACAGCGAAAAAGATTTATAAATAGATGCGGCGTTTAAAAATACCAATAAACATAAGCTCGCAAGCACAGGGGTAATTACTAATCGACTGATACTGGTATAATTGAACACGGCGGTTAACCTTTAGTCTAATAAAAATTCGAAAATCGTGAAGCGCCGCCATTAAATGATATATAAATGACAAAAACATTACAGGTAACGTATAACTTTACACACCTTTAAATGCGTATTTATACGAAAGAAATATAGTCAAAAAAAAAGGCCTTGCGGCCTTTTTTTATTCCCACTCAATCGTAGCTGGGGGTTTACCTGATATGTCGTAAACGACGCGGGAAATACCATCAATTTCATTAATAATACGATTCGATACTTTACCTAAGAAGTCGTATGGTAAGTGCGCCCAATGTGCCGTCATAAAGTCGATAGTTTCTACCGCGCGTAGTGATACAACCCAATCGTATTTACGGGCATCACCCATAACGCCCACAGAGCGTACAGGCAAAAACACGGTAAAAGCTTGGCTCACTTTCTGATATAAATCGGCGTTATATAATTCTTCAATGAAAATAGCGTCTGCGCGGCGTAGTAAATCACAATACTCTTTTTTCACTTCACCAAGCACACGTACACCTAAACCAGGCCCTGGGAATGGGTGGCGATAAAGCATGTCGTACGGTAAACCGAGTTCAAGACCGATTTTGCGTACTTCATCTTTAAACAATTCACGTAATGGCTCAACCAAACCTAGCGCCATATCTTCTGGCAAGCCACCAACATTATGGTGAGACTTAATCACGTGGGCTTTACCTGTTGCTGAACCGGCTGATTCAATAACATCAGGATAGATAGTGCCCTGCGCTAGCCATTTCGCATTGGCCAGCTTTCCAGCTTCTTCGTCGAATACTCGGACAAATTCATTACCAATGGCTTTACGCTTAAGCTCTGGATCTTCAATATCCTTTAAGCGTCCTAAGAAGCGCTCTTCTGCGTCAACACGGATAATATTGAGACCAAAATGGTCACCAAACATTTCCATCACTTGGTCAGCTTCGTTTAAGCGAAGCAAACCATTGTCTACAAACACACAGGTAAGGTTCTCACCGATAGCACGATGAAGCAGCATGGCAGTAACCGATGAATCGACACCACCCGATAAACCCAGAATAACGCGATCGTCGCCTACCTTCTTCTGGATACGCGTAATGGCATCTTCGATAATGGCATCAGCAGTCCATAGTTTTTCGCACTTACACACATCTAAAACAAAATGACTTAGTAAACGCATGCCCTGTTTAGTATGAGTAACTTCAGGGTGAAACTGAACGCCATAAAATTGCTTTTCTTCGTTATACATAGCAGCATGGGGGCAGGATGCTGTTTGCGCGATGGTTTCAAATCCCTCAGGAACCGCAGATACCTTGTCACCATGACTCATCCACACGTCGAGCAATGCATTACCATTCTCGCCAATACTGTCTTCAATATGGCTAAGTAAAGACGTTGGTTTAATAATTTCTACTTGCGCATAACCAAACTCTCGCTTGTCTGAGCCTAAAACACCACCACCCAGTTGCGCTGCCATGGTTTGCATGCCGTAACAAATACCAAAAACAGGCACACCAGCTTCGAATACATATTCCGGGGCGCGTGGAGAGTTTTCCTCAGGCACTGACTCAGGACCGCCAGATAAAATGATACCATCGGGGTTAAATTCTCGAATTTGTTCTTCGGTCACGTCCCAAGCCCAAAGCTCACAATAAACGCCTATTTCACGTACACGACGTGCGATAAGCTGCGTATACTGTGAACCAAAATCTAAAATAAGAATGCGTTGGTCGTGGATATTTGTGGTCATGTTTTTACCCGTTTTATAATAGAACGAAGGCGGCAGTAAGGCGGAAAACTACCCGCCTCTTAATGCGCTATATATGATAATAACTCGTCGCGAATCTAGCCTAAACGGTAGTTCGGCGCTTCTTTAGTAATGCTAACATCATGGACGTGTGACTCGCCCATACCTGCAGAGGTAACACGAACAAACTGCGCTTTTGTGCGAAGCTCGTCAATACTGCCACAGCCGGTAAGCCCCATGGCTGAGCGTAGCCCGCCCATTTGCTGATGGATGATATTCGCAATAGGCCCTTTATAGGCTACGCGACCTTCAATACCTTCAGGTACAAGCTTTTCTGCATTATTTGATTCTTGAAAATAACGGTCAGATGAACCGTGGTTTTGGTTCATTGCACCAAGCGATCCCATACCGCGATACGATTTAAAGTAACGACCTTGGTAAAGTTCAACTTCACCTGGCGCTTCTTCTGTTCCCGCTAACATGCTACCTACCATTACGCAGCTTGCGCCAGCAGCAAGCGCTTTCGCGATATCACCAGAGAATCGAATACCGCCATCGGCAATAACCGGAATGTCTGTACCTGCAAGTGCATCTACCGCATCAGATACCGCAGTAATTTGTGGTACACCACAACCGGTCACTATACGAGTAGTACAAATTGAACCTGGGCCTATACCAACTTTAACTGCATCAACGCCTGCATCGGCCAGTGCTTTTGCACCATCACCTGTTGCTACGTTACCGGCAATAATTTGGACATCAGGATAATCACTGCGCACTTTCTTAACGCGGTCAATAACACCTTGTGAATGACCATGAGAGGTATCGATAAGTAAAACATCTACACCGGCTTCAACTAAAAGTTGAATACGCTCATCAGTACCTGGCCCAACGCTAACTGCTGCACCAACACGTAATCGACCCAATGAATCTTTACAGGCATTCGGTTTATTTTCTGCTTTTTGGAAATCTTTAACTGTAATAAGACCAGTAAGCTTGAACGCATCATCAACCACAAGAATTTTTTCAATGCGGTGTTCATGCATAAGATCGAGTACTTGGTCTGAACTTGCACCTTCTTTAACAGTAACAAGGTCGTCTTTACCCGTCATCACATTACTGATTGGTAGTTCTAGGCGCTTTTCGAAACGTAAATCTCGACCAGTCACGATACCAATTAAATTATTTTGATGATCGGTTACCGGAAAACCAGAGTAACCTAGACGCTTAGAAAGGGTAATAACTTCGCCGATAGTGGCATCTTTAGCAACCGTAACGGGGTCAGAAACCACACCACTTTCGTACTTTTTCACTTCACGAACATGCTTTGCCTGTTGCGCAGGTTCCATGTTTTTGTGAATAAAGCCGATGCCGCCCTCTTGAGCAAGTGCAATCGCTAGGCGTGCTTCAGAGACGGTGTCCATCGCCGCAGATACCATAGGGATATTTAACGTGACACCACGAGTTAGACGAGTTTGAAGTTTGGCAGTATGAGGAAGAACTGTCGAGTGGCCGGGAACCAGCAACACATCGTCGAACGTCAGGGCTTCTTGGATGATTCGTAGCATGCAACAACACCTATTCAGTTGAGGGTTAATTGCGGCGCAATTGTAGTGTTTTTTAGATTTCAGGTAAACTCTATTTTATTAAACCAGACGATTTTTTCTTATGTTTACATCTTCACCCTCTACATCGCGACAAATTTTAACAGTTACTAAGCTAAATCGGCTCGCTCGTACCGTGCTTGAAAGCGAGGTAGGACTCATATGGTTATCCGCTGAAATATCTAATTTTGTGAGTGCCGCTTCCGGTCATTGGTACTTCACACTAAAAGATAACAAGGCACAAGTGCGCGCTGCCATGTTTAAAAATACGAATCGTGGTGTGAAACAGCGCCCTAAAGAAGGCGATAAAGTGCTCGTAAGGGCATCTGTAGGTATTTACGAAGCCCGTGGCGACTACCAGCTTGTAATAGAGCATATGGAGAGCGACGGCGAAGGTGCCCTGCAGCAAGCCTATGAAGCGTTAAAAGCAAAACTTAACGCTGAAGGTTTGTTCAGTATTGACCGCAAGCGCCCCATGCCTGAGGTTATTAATCGAATTGGTGTTATAACCTCATCAACAGGCGCGGCACTGCATGACGTACTTAGTGTATTGAAACGCCGTAGCCCGCAAACGGAGGTCATTGTTTATCCTTCCATGGTGCAAGGTGAAACCGCGCCTAATCAGCTTATTAACGCCCTTCGCACTGCGAATCAACGAAATGAAGTAGATGCACTTTTGCTAACCCGTGGTGGTGGCTCGTTAGAAGATTTATGGTGTTTTAACAATGAAAACCTTGCTAGAGAAATTGCCGAGTCGCAATTACCGTTAATCAGCGCCGTTGGGCATGAAGTTGATTTTACTATTGCTGATTTTGTTGCCGATTTACGCGCCCCTACCCCTTCGGCAGCCGCGGAAATATTGAGCCAAGACACGAACGCGCTCAGCGAGAGCTTAGTTCAGTATAAGCAGCGCTTAACCCGTGCCATGCTTCAAAAACTTAGTCATTTAGCTCAGCAACATAAACTTCAGCACCAACGTTTGCAGTCAGTGCATCCGCAAAGCAAAATACAAAATCAGTGGCAAGCCCTCGACAGACTACAATTGCGTTTAAGCCATGCTATTAACAATAAACTCGCTATCGAAAATAAACGGTTTGAGTCTGTCGATAATCGCTTAGCGCGACAAAACCCCACGGTGCGTGTGAATCAAGCTAAAGCGCGCATGATACAAACCCATAAAGCGCTATGTAACAACATGAAGCAGTTAGTAAATAGTAAACAACAAGCTTTTGCTGCAAAAGTGGGTTTATTGCAGTCTGTTAGTCCGCTTTCTACATTGTCGCGAGGCTACAGTATTACGATGTCGAGCGGAAAGGCAGTTACCTCTGTAGATACCGTTAAAGAAAACGATATACTTATGTCTCGAGTGACTGATGGAGAAATAACCAGTAAAATAGTGGAAATTCGTCGTCATCAATAAAGGTTGGCCTTTGTTTCCTATTTTTTCGCGTTCGGGCTGGTTGCTACTTGCGCTAGCCTCTTTATGCGCACCAGCAGTTCATGGTCAACAACAAGCAGTATTATCTGAGCTACCGGTGTTGCCTGAACCGTCATCTTTATCGGCACCTGCGCCTGAAGTTCCTGCAATCGCAATTTCTCTGGCGGTGTTTTCTACTTACCCCAGTGAAACCCTTTTGGATGCCTGTGGCGATACAGAGCCTAATCAGGCGTGTATTGAAGATACCATTACCCCAGAAGCATTTATCTCTACACTGATAGCAAAATCTTGGTTCACTGAGATTAAGCCTTTTGGCAACGACTCAGACTACGAACTACTTATTGCTAACGTGGCTAAGCAAGATGAAACTTCCACGATAAGTGAAACGCTACGTGAAGAACTAGGTGAAGAGCTAGATCAAGAACTCGATAAAGAGAAACACTTCACTGAATTAACATTGCAATGGCGAGGAATAGAGATTGATTCTTTGGTTATTAGCAGTCAAGTAAATAGCAATGAAACGGCAACAAAGAAAGCCATAGAGCCGCTACTATCGTGGTATAAACATGCTACCGAAAACGGGCTGTTCACCCCAAGGTTTTTATATCATGCGCTAAACGCGAGCGATTACGGCAACCATTTAAGCGTACCTGAGTCTTTAGGTGATTTCACCAGACTTGATACTCAGCTGTACCCCGACCCCTTCAAAGGCTCAATTACAAGATATACCCACCCTTCTTTTGAAGATGCGTTAGTTGATGTAACGGTTTATCCCATATTGGCGAAACTCGACACGAATGCGTCACGTAATAAAGCGAACTCGGCCAGCACTGCTAGTACTGAAAACTCAGCCCGCACCGACGCTTTGCTTCACCAACAATTAGACGAAGATTGGAACAAAGCTGACCACGTTGCCACCGCGCGTAATTTAACCTTGTCTCAACCCCAACCAATGTCGCCTTTTAATGTGAAGGGCTTTGCTAGTGGATGGCGACTAGCGCTTAAAGCTGACTCGCCAGTAGACGACCCTATTTTCGCGACAACCTATGTATTTACATGCAACGATAAGATAGTGAAAGTGGCCACCACTTTCCCTAGTGACTTCTCTGACAACTTAGCCCACGAACTCATTGCACATATCACTGTGCCAGAAGAATCTGTGCTTATGCAGCAAGTTCGCGCCATGCTCAAGTAAATAAACGCGTGAAGCACACACCACATAAAACCAAAAAGGTCGGCGCTATTAATAGCGCCGACCTTTCTGTATGTTTGGAATAATAACGTTTCAAACCTGCATATCGCCATTGCCCAAAACGCTTAGTTACCAAGCTTGTTCCGATTAACAGTTACTTTTTCTTACTATGATAAGACAGTAAACGCTTTCGTTTTCGTTCTTGAGTAAGCGTGAGCTTGTTCTTTTTGCCTTCAAACGGGTTAGCCCCTTCCCTAAATTCGATGCGTATAGGCGTGCCCATCACCTGAAGCGCTTTACGGAAGTAGTTCATCAAGAAGCGCTTGTACGACGTAGGTAAATCGTCAACTTGGTTACCGTGAATAACAATGACCGGCGGGTTATAACCACCAGCATGTGCATATTTCATTTTAACCCGACGACCGCGAACTAGCGGCGGCTGATGGTCATCTTGAGCCATTTCCATAATTTGGGTAAGCATAGAAGTATTAATACGCTTAGTGGCGCTTAGGTAAGCTTCTTGTACAGATTCGAATAAGTTACCTACACCGGTGCCGTGCATTGCAGAAATAAAGTGCAAACGTGCAAAGTCGATAAAACCAAGACGGCGATCGAGTTCCCTTTTGATATCGTTTTTAATATCTGTACTCAACCCATCCCACTTATTCACGGCAATAACCAGTGAGCGACCTGAATTTAACACAAAGCCGAGTAAACTTAAGTCTTGGTCGGTAATGCCCTCTCGGGCATCAATAATCATCAGCACAACGTTCGCTTCATCAATCGCTTGCAACGTTTTAACGATAGAGAATTTTTCAACCGCCTCATTCACTTTTCTGCGTTTGCGAACCCCAGCGGTATCGATAAGAATATATTCACGGTCGTCACGTTCCATTGGAATGAAAACGCTATCGCGGGTAGTACCTGGAAGGTCAAAAACAACAACTCGTTCTTCACCTAAAATACGATTCGTTAACGTAGACTTACCTACGTTAGGCTTTCCAACAATGGCCAGCTTGATAGGCTGTTCTTGAAGACGCTTAAGCTGTTCTTCAGCATCAATCTCTTCTTCTTGAACTTCTTCAACAATACGCATGTCAGGAAAAGACGCTTCAAGTGGCACTAGAGCATCTTGAAGTAACTGGCTTACACCACGTCCATGAGCCGCGGCGATTTGCTTAACCGTACCTAAGCCCAGCGCGTAAAAGTCAGCGCTTTCGCTATCGCCATCAATGCCGTCGACTTTATTTGCAACAACTAACACTTTTTTGTTGAGGCGACGAATATGGTCAGCGATCCCTTGATCTGCAGGCAGTAGGCCTGCTCTGGCATCAACAAGTAATAAGACTACGTCGGCTTCTTCAATGGCTAAAAGTGACTGCTGCGCCATTTCAGCATCAATACCTTCTTCGTCACCCGTGATACCGCCGGTATCCACCACGATGAATTGACGCTGCTCAAACTTAGCCTGACCGTACTTGCGGTCACGGGTAAGCCCTGGGTAATCAGCGACCAGCGCATCTCGTGTATTAGTTAAACGATTAAACAAGGTGGACTTACCCACATTAGGGCGGCCTACCAAAGCAACAACGGGCAACATGTATCAAATCCTAAAGGAAAAAAGCTAAAAAACACAAACCGCAAGTAAGCATAGCTTACTTGCGGTCAGAGTGTGATTGGGCATTATACCTGTTTAGGTATGATGCGTCAGCCTAACAGAAGATATTAGGCCAACTATCCAACAAATTATGTTGTTGAACAGGCTATAACGTAGAAATGGCTGCCACTACGCCGTTACGGGTCATGGTTACTACCACACCGTCAACGTTTAATGGTGCGTCGTATATAGCATCGTCTTCATCATCGCCACCTACATCAACGCGAGCCACTATTTGGCCAGTTTCTTGTTCAATCCAATGAACGAAACCCCAGTTGTCACCAACAACAATATGCTCACCCACTGGCGTTGCCGCAGTAACAGAACGAGACTTCAGGCTACCTTGTGACCAAAGCTCTACACCGTTTCGTCTGTCTAGGGCATAAATATTAGAGTTGTTATCTACAACAAAAATACTGTTTCCTTCAATACTTAGGTTGCGATACGAACCGTACTCACGCTTCCAGATAATACGACCACTGCGCAGCTCTACTGCTGCCAGCGTACCATTGTAAGAAACCGTATAAATGGTGCCACCAAAAAGCACGGGGGTGGTATCAAGGTCAACAATACGCTCTAACTCTGTCGCGCCCGTTGGCGTGGCAATAACGGTTTCCCAAGCAAGAATACCTGACTCAAGTAAGTTAACTTGCAACTTACCCGTAGGGGTTCCTATCAAGGCGCCGCCGTTTGCCGCTACAGGGCCAGAAATACCACGAAGGGTTAATGGCGGTGTATCGCCTTCATGTCGCCATAACTGCTCACCAGTTCGAGTATCAAAGCCAAACAAGGTACCCGCGCCAGTATTAACAACTAAAATACCTTCGTCAGCAGAAGGCGCCGCTAACACTTCACCAGGAACAGACGCTTCCCATTTGGTTTCGCCGGTTTCGTAATCTAGTGCCATTACAACGCCGTTTTCTGTGCCTACAAATAACAATCTGTCGGCAACGGAAATGCCACCAATACGCGCACTTGCTCCACTACGCCAAAGGCGTGCAATAGAGTCCCACCAGCCATCACCTTCGAATACAGCGAAGTCACGTTCCCATAAAACATCACCGTTCTCTGGGTTCATAGCCACAACACTGCCATGGCGGTCAGCGGCATAAAGGTTTTCGTAAGCATACACTGGGCGAAGGCGAGAGAAGTAATGATCAACACCGTCGCCGATGTCTCTGTCCCATTTTACTGAAGGCGTAAACTTCGCATCGATTGGTTTCAAACGGCGAATTTCGAGCTCTTCTTCATCTGCAAACCAATCAGAGACGGTAGAACAACCAGAAAGCGTTACAGAAATGGCCAATGCCATGCCCATCGCCCGAGCAAATCGGCCCTTACGGCCACACGTATTGTGAAACAAATTGCTTACCTCTTTATTTTTATGTACCAGCTTATTGGCCCGCAGCAACGGCTAAGTTGTCTAACTTCATTTGCAATAACGGGTTGTTGGCATTTTTTTCAAGCGCACCTGAGTAGGCTAAACGAGCATCATCAAATTTACTTTGTTGCTGATATACATCACCTTTCAGTTCAGATACTTCAGCAGCAAATGCTTCGTTCGTAATATTGCCTAGCGTAGACAACGCTGCGTCTAGCTGGTTCATTTCAATTTGTACTCGTGTTAAACGAATAGCGGCTAGCGCTTTTAATTCTTCGTTTTCAGCAAAAGTAACCACACGGTTTAGGTGTGATGCAGCCGCGTCAAAATCGCCAGCATCTACAGCTTGTTTTGCTGCCAAAAGGCTAGCAACACTGGCGTAGCCTGAGTCTTCGTTTGCGTTAATAAAGGCGGTAATTTTATCTGCGCTACCTTCTTCACCATAGGTTTCAACTGCATTTTGGTATTCCACTGATGCCGCTTCTTTGGTTGCCATCTGCGTATCAGAGTAAAAACGCCAGCCCCAAAGGCCACCTAGCCCCAATGCTGCGCCAACAATAATGGCGGTACCGTGCTCTTTCCAAAAGCGTTTAATCGCTTCTACTTGTTGATCTTCTGTTGCGAATTGTTCCATGATTTCCTCTTATTATGCGTTCAGCAGGTCGGCAATAGTGCTCGACAACGCATTAAAAGCGATTGTCTGTTGCTCTTGACCATCACGTAACGGCTTTACTGCTACTTCACGTGATTGCATTTCTTGTGACCCTAACAACAAGGCAAAACGTGCCCCTGTTTTGTCAGCGCGTTTTAATTGTTTTTTAAAGTTTCCGCCGCCACAGTGCATCATCACCCGT
Organism: Alteromonas sp. K632G; assembly: GCF_017653625.1. Lineage (NCBI taxonomy): Bacteria > Pseudomonadati > Pseudomonadota > Gammaproteobacteria > Alteromonadales > Alteromonadaceae > Alteromonas > Alteromonas sp. K632G. The sequence goes on along the minus strand of NZ_JAGGDM010000015.1, from coordinate 15,364 downwards.
ACATTAGGCAAGGTGTCACGAAGGTGTTCTGATACTTCCAAGGCATAAGCCTGAGCATCATCGCCCATCGCGGTAACGTACACATCAGCACTACTAGTATCTAATGCGTCTTCACTTAATGTGGTAAGCAAAAGTACTAAACGTTCCATACCCATAGCAAAACCTACCGCAGGTGTGGCTTTTCCGCCTAGCTGTTCTACCAAACCGTCATATCGGCCGCCCGCACAGACTGTGCCTTGTGAACCTAAGCTTTCGGTTACCCACTCAAAAACGGTGCGATTATAATAATCCAGCCCACGCACTAAGCGAGGGTTAATTTCAAATGAAATACCTGCTTGTGTTAAGCGTTCACATAAGCTGTCAAAGTGAGTTTTAGATTCTTCATCTAAATGATCAAGCAATGACGGCGCATCAGCAATGGCTGCTTGCACATTCGGGTTCTTGCTATCAAGTACACGAAGTGGGTTTGACTCTAACCGGCGAAGCGATTCTTCATCAAGCTTATCTGCGCGTTCTTTTAAATAACTAATTAAAGTTTCACGATAGGCCTGACGGGCTTCGTTTGAACCTAATGAGTTAATTTGCAAGGTAACGTGCTTTTCAATACCAAACGCTTTCCATAGTCGAGCGCTTAATAAAATGACTTCCAAATCGATATCGGGGCCATCAAGGCCATAGGTTTCAACACCGAACTGGTGGAATTGGCGATAACGACCTTTCTGAGGGCGTTCGTGGCGGAACATTGGCCCCATGTACCACAAGCGCTGCTGTTGGTTATATAACAAACCATGCTCATTACCGGCACGCACTGTGCTGGCAGTACCTTCAGGGCGAAGGGTTAAACTGTCGCCGTTTCTGTCTTCAAAGGTATACATTTCCTTTTCGACAATGTCGGTCACTTCGCCAATAGAGCGCTTGAACAAGTCAGTGCTCTCTACAATAGGCGTGCGAATTTCTTGATAACCATAACTGGCCACCACTTGACGGAGTACAGATTCTACTTTCTGCCATGTACCGGATACTTCCGGCAGGCAATCATTCATTCCGCGAATTGCCTGAATAGTCTTAGCCACGTGAAATTCTCATACTGCTAAATAGTGAAAAGCCCCGCATTATAGGGGCTTTGTAGATAAACAACAATCGTACAGGCTTAGTCTTTCACCGATACCTGTATTTTGTTGGCTTCGCTCATACGGGTTGCTTTAGCACGAATTCTTGCTTCAAGCTTATCGATAAGGTCATCGTTGGCTAATCGCTCTTTCACACGCTTACCATCTTCGTATAAACCGCTCATGTTTCTGGCGCCGGTTAAACCTAAGTCTGATACCTCAGCTTCACCAGGACCATTCACGACACAGCCGATAATAGAAACGTCCATAGGCGTTAGAATATCTTCAAGGCGTTGTTCTAACGCGTTTACCGTACCGATAACATCGAACTCTTGTCTTGAACAACTCGGGCACGCGATGAAGTTAATGCCGCGAGAGCGGATTCGGAGCGACTTTAGAATGTCGAAACCCACTTTAATTTCTTCGACCGGATCGGCAGCCAGTGAAATACGAATAGTATCACCAATACCTTCTGCCAAAAGCATACCTAGACCCACAGAGCTTTTTACTGCACCTGCACGTTGACCGCCCGCTTCAGTAATACCTAAATGTAGTGGTTGATCGATTTGCTGCGCTAATAATCGATAAGCCCCAACCGCCAGAAACACATCAGAGGCTTTTACACTCACTTTGAATTGGTCGAAGTTAAGCTTATCGAGTATGTCTACATGTCGCATAGCCGACTCAACCAAAGCTTCAGGCGTAGGTTCGCCATATTTCTCTTGTAAGTCTTTTTCTAGCGACCCGCCATTTACGCCAATGCGAATGGGGATATTCTTGTCTTTGGCACAATCAACCACGGAACGTACACGTTCCATATTGCCAATATTACCAGGGTTAATTCGCAAACAATCAACACCGTACTCGGCCACTTTAAGCGCAATGCGATAGTCGAAATGAATATCAGCGACCAAAGGCGTGCTTACTTGTTTACGAATTTCCTTGAATGCTTCAGCAGCGTCCATGGTAGGTACGGAAACACGAACAATCTCACCACCTACGGCGACAATACGATTAATTTGATCAACCGTCGCAGCCACATCGGTGGTACGAGTATTCGTCATAGATTGAACGGCGATGGGTGCACCATCGCCAATAGGAATATTACCTACATTAATACGCGTAGACTTTCTGCGTTTGATAGGACTTTCTGCAAACATCTAATTACCTACATAGGAAGCGAGAATCGCGCTATCTGGCCGTTTTGAAAGGCCGTGATATCCACGGGGTCGCCATTAACTGATATACGTACATTATCCGGTTTGCCGAGTGTAACTGCAACAGGAGGCACACCTTGAATTTCCATAACACGGCCAGATTGCTTAACACCGTAAGCAATTGCCTCACCGGTTGCGTCTTTTATGTTCACCCAACAATCATCGTCAAAGGTAAATGTCATCGATATGGGCACTGCCCCACTTTGACTACCTGAACTCGACGAATTGCTAGCAACTTGGCTACCTAAGCGGATTTCACCGGAGTCGGAATCGCTCACCAATGCAGTCAGGTTATTACTTTCATTAATACCTGCAGACGGCGGTAAGCTTTCATCATCTGTATTACTGCTATTACCTTGATTATTGGATGGTGAAGGCACAACGCTATTGTTTACGTTGCTATTACCATCGATAGATTGAGGAAGCACTGTGCTCTGCGTATCAGTGCCCGTATTAGTACTTGTAGCTGTATTAGTACTCCCGCCGGTTAACACACCCGAATTAGTGCGGTTAGTTGCTTGAGGAATGGGGGTGTTTGCAGCTTCTTCTTTAATTTTTTCAAGATTAGGCGCTTCAACGATAGCTTCATCACTAGGTTGTTGAACCCACCACGCTACAATGCCACCGATTATCAGCAATAAAATAATATAGGTAACCATCATCCAGCGATCATCGTGTGTCTGTTTAGCGACACGACGAGAAAAACTCTGCAGTTTGGCCGGTGGTTCTACACTTGTATGATATTGCTCGAAGGCAGCAACAACATGTTCGGCATTTAATCCTAGTTGTTTCGCGTAGTTTCTTACGTAGCCTTTTGTAAAAGTAATAGAGGTGGTTTTATCCACAGCATCTTCTTCTAAGGCATTGATTTGAGTGACTTTCAAGAAAAGCTTGTCAGCAATTTGCTGCTGCGTTAGCCCTAGCGATTCCCGTCGCTCTCGAAGCATTTTACCTGGGCTTGGCACGGTAGATTCTTGTGCTAAACCTGCTTCTTCAGTCGTTTGTTGTTCTGACACCATTCGACTTCCTATTCCCCTTGCATGTTGTGTGGTACTAACCAAAGCTTCATACCGGCAAAAATCGAGCCAGCATTTTCAATGTTGTTCCACTCCTTCAGCGAGGTAATTTTAATGTTATGCTTCAGAGAAATACGATAAAGGTTTTCGTTCGCCTTTACTATGTGGAATTGCGCTTGCTGGGAAGACAATCCCGTTTTTGTTTCTGTATTCGCATGTGCTGAGTTAGATACTGTATCAGCATTAGTATCTTCCCCTTTTACTTTTCGTTCAACCTGAGGCGTATGCTGCGCTAATATATTCTTATATTCCGCTGTATACGGGCTGTCAGGAAATAAGGTTGATAATTTATACCCTACTTCTTTTGCCCCTTCCCAGTCGTTTGTTCCTTGGTGTATTTCAAAGGACAACCATAAGGAATCGGGAGAAGGTTTAGCAACGCGTTGGTACTTGTCTAACGTGTACTTCGCTGATGTCCACTGCTCGGTGGCAATATAAAGCTCTGTCAGCAAATATAAACTTTTAGCACGTAAGGGTTGGTGTTTAAGAGCACTTTGAAAGTAGGTAATAGCATCATCAACATTGCCTTGGCTTTGTGCACATAAGGCAAGATTTTCGTAAGTTTCTGCTGAATTGGCATATTGTTGATTACTCACTGCCTTAAGGAAGTACTCCTTAGCGCCCTCGTAATCACCATCTTGACACTTGAACGCGCCATAGCTGTTGGCAATATCACCGTTATTGGGTGCTAACGACATTGCTGTTTGATAGAGATCATCAGCGCGCTTTGCATCCCCAACCAGTTGGTAATAATACGCAATAGCATAGTTAACCTCAGCTGAGCGTGGATCGTATTCTAACGCTTGATCTAAATTCACTTTAGCTTGTTTATAATTATTGTTTTTAAGGTAGGTTAACCCTAAAGACATACGAGTTTTAGCAGCTTCCTGGCGGTCAAAGTTACTATTGTAACTCCCAGGTTGCGAGTTGCTTACGCACCCCGCTAAAAAGACTACAGCTGCTATCAATCCTATTCGCATGTTATTACCCTAATATCTTAATGATTATTGGGCCATTTTTACCGAAATCGCTTCGCCCTTCACCTGTTTTTTTAATAATCGCTTAGTTCTGTCTACAACATCACCTACTAATTGCCCACAAGCCGCATCGATATCGTCGCCTCGTGTTTTGCGTACAACAGTGGTAAACCCATAATCCATAAGAACTTTTGAGAATCTATCGATACGCGAATTACTTGAACAAAGGTACGGTGAACCCGGGTAAGGGTTAAATGGAATTAAGTTTATTTTGCACGGTGTATCTTTCAATACTTTCGCTAATTCATGCGCTTGGTCGGTGCTGTCGTTAATATGTGAAAGCATAACGTATTCAACCGTCACTCGACCTTGATTAGCTTTCGATTTTTCAAGATAACGGCGTACGCCAGCCAAAAAGGCTTCAATATTGTATTTTTTATTCACTGGTACAATTTCATTGCGCAGCTCGTCATTTGGCGCATGTAATGAAATCGCCAAGGCCACGTCAATTTGATCGCCCAGCATATCAAGTGCAGGTACAACACCTGAGGTACTTAACGTTACGCGGCGCTTAGATAGGCCAAAACCAAAATCATCTAACATAATGTTCATGGCTGGCACCACGTTTTTAAGGTTAAGCAAAGGCTCACCCATGCCCATCATAACTACGTTAGTAATAGGACGTTTGCTGGTATCTTTTGATAAGCCAAGAAAAGTGGCTACACGCCATACTTGACCTATAATTTCACTCACGCTCAAATTACGGTTAAAACCTTGTTGAGCGGTAGAGCAGAACGTACATTCAAGGGCGCAGCCTACTTGTGACGATACACACAGCGTTGCACGGTCAGCTTCTGGGATCCATACCGTCTCCACTTCCTGACCGCCCTCAAGCGCTAACGCAAACTTAATGGTGCCATCGCTAGCTTCTTGAAAATAGGCAATCTCTGGCGCTTTCACTTCACAGTGTTCTATCAGCATAGCGCGCAGGTTTTTATTCAGGTTGCTCATTTTCTCAAAATCGCTTTCGCCCTGCTGATAAATCCATTTCATTACCTGATCGGCACGAAATGGTTTTTCTCCTTTTTCTTTGAAGAAATTACGCAAGCCTTCGCGATTAAGATTTAACAAATTTGTCTTTGCCATAAAATGATGACCCTTTTACCTATTCAAGGCTATTGCCTTGTACTGCTAATATGATGACGCGAACGGACATTAGGAGGTTCGAATCCATGTTGCTCTAAATCTACTTGGGTTATAAAGCTAAAGCTTCATGAGCCTCTATCGAGAGCCTCTAGATAACGAGTTACTCTTAAAGCAAAAGTAGTGAAAAGCCGTTCACTTGTAGGACGTAAGCAGAAGCAATACTGCTAAGAAAAACGTTACGCCCAAAACGGTCAAAAGTCATAGACCAAAGCCGTTCAAAATTTGCGCGGATTTTACCATACTTGTTCAAGTAGAAAAAGCGTAACCCACAGACTAAATACAGGGTGTAACTTGCTACATTGTTGCGGCTTCTTGACGAAGCTAGCCAAAACTAGAGGCCGGACGATAAAGCTGAAAAAATAGACTTACAGAAACAAAAAACGAGGCCGAAGCCTCGTTTTTTTAGATTCGGTCGTTTGCGATTAACGCGTACGAGGACAAATCTCTTCTTCAGAGAAGAAGTAAGCAATTTCACGTGCAGCTGATTCTGGTGCATCAGAACCGTGACATGCATTTTCATCAATTGAAGCAGCGTAGTCAGAACGAAGTGTTCCAGCAGCAGCATCAGCTGGGTTAGTTGCACCCATGATTTCACGATTTTTAACAACAGCGTTTTCGCCTTCAAGAACCTGAACCATTACTGGGCCAGATGTCATGAAATCAACTAGAGCGCCGAAAAAAGGACGTTCTTTATGTTCTGCGTAGAAACCTTCAGCCTGTTCTTTGCTCATGTGGATCATCTTAGATGCCACGATGCGAAGACCAGCAGATTCGAAACGGTTGTAAATTGCACCGATAACGTTTTTAGCTACCGCATCAGGCTTGATAATCGAAAAAGTACGCTCTAGAGCCATTGTTTTCTCCAAACAAATTTAAGTCTTATGAATTTTTGGCCGCGAATTATAGGCAATTATTAACGGCTTGACCAGCGGCGATTTCAACACCCCATGGCGCTCTACTACACGTGATAACGGTGACACTATTATGACAGCGTTTATGACGCACTTGGTTATGGACGCATATTACACTTAACTTTACCTAACGCCTACACCCAATTTTTATCTAACTAACTGTTTTCTTTAGCAAGATGTTGAATTTTAGACACAATTGCACGAAGACCATTTCCACGCGTCGGCGTAATATGGCGCTCTAAATCTAGCGCTTCGAAATAGCCATCAATATCAAATTCAAGAATATCTTTCGGCGATTTATTATTATAAGCCGCCAAAACTAACGCTAATAAGCCTTGAACAATCACTGCGTCACTGTCTACTTCGAAGGTAATTAGGTTATTGTCGTAAGATTCAACCAGCCACACACTGCTTTGGCAACCTTTTACCAGTCTGTCTGCCGTGCGCTTGTCTTCTGGCAAACCAGGCACAGATTTACCTAAATCGATAATATATTGATAGCGCTGTTCCCAATCATCGAAAAACGCTAAATCATCAATTATTTCTTCAGTAGAGGGTAATGCCATGAATAATCCTGTGTTATTAAAAGAAAAGACCCGCTTCTAGCTGCGCTTCTTCACTCATCATTTCTCTTGACCACGCTGGGTCAAATACTAACTCTACATTTACAGCCGTAACGAAGGGAACGAGTGCTACACGATATTCAACATCGCCTACCAATACCGGCCCCATGCCACAACCTGGCGCAGTTAGCGTCATATCAATATCAACTTCGCCGCTATCTTGATTAACGTTAACCTTATAGATAAGCCCTAGCGATACTAAGTTAATCGGTATTTCAGGGTCGAAGATAGTTTCAAGCGCATCCCACACCTGCTGTTCACTCACTTTGCCATCTTCGGGCTCAGCGAAGTTAAGTACTTGGGCTTTACGGCCAATTGCATCGGCATCGGTGCCGTCAATACGGTACATATTGCCACGCCACGTAACCGTGTAGTTTCCGCCTAAATCTTGCGTGATCGTAACAAACTCACCTTCTGGTATGGTTGCAGGGTTTCCTGCGGGAACAAGACGTGCTTTACACTCTCGTTCTGTCACCACCATCTTCTGCTTCATGCTATAACTTCTTAATATTGCAGTTAGCCAACGTTGAAGCTTTCGCCGCAACCACACTCATCAACCACATTCGGGTTGTTGTACTTAATAATGCCGTTCACGCCTTCAGTTACGTAGTCAATTTCTGTACTACGTACTAGCTCGGCAGCATCTTCTGATACCGCAACACGAAGGGTTGGTGAAATTTCTACGATTTCGTCGCCGTCTTTCGCGCTATCAGCAAAATCAAGTTCGTATGCATAACCGGTACAGCCACTTACACGGGTAGACAAGCGAATTAACTGACCCGGCTTGTCTTTAAGCTTGCTTTCAAAATGCTTAATGGCGCTGTCGCTCAAGGTAATAAGCTTTGTGCTAGGAACAAATGTTTCAACACTCATAGTGCCTCCTTAGGCCAACATCATTTTCGCTTTCTTAAGTGCAGCAAATAAGCTGTCCACTTCTTCAAGCGTGTTGTAAATTGAGAACGATGCACGAGCAGTGCCTGGAATACCAAAGCGCTTCATCAGCGGCTGAGCACAGTTATCGCCCGTTCTTATTGCTACGCCTTGCCTGTCAAGAATAAACCCAACATCACCAGGGTGCGCACCGTCTAATAAAAAGCTTAAAACACCCACTTTATTAGGCGCAGTGCCAATTAAACGCATACCTTCAAAGGCAAGTGCTTGTTCAGTGGCGTAGCTTAATAGTGCTTGTTCATGGTTATGTAATGCGGCCATATCAAGATTTTTAAACCAGTCAACAGCAGCACCTAAACCAATAGCGCCCGCAATATTAGGCGTACCCGCTTCTAAGCGATTCGGTAATTCGCCCCATGTGGCCTCATGATAAGACACGTCTTTAATCATTTCACCGCCGGTTTGCCATACTGGCCAGTCTTCTAGCACCGATTTACGGCCCCATAAAACACCAATACCAGTAGGTCCGAATAGCTTGTGCCCAGAGAAAGCGTAAAAATCGCAACCTATGTCTTGTACGTCAACGCCGCCGTGAGCAATGCCCTGCGCGCCGTCCACTAACACCCATGCACCTACTGCTTTCGCTTTTTCCGTTAGCAGTTTAATAGGGTTAACCGTACCTAATGCATTTGATACATGCGGAAACGCTACCATTTTGGTGCTAGGTGTTAAGAGTCTATCGAAAGCGTCGATATCGAGCTCGCCGTTATCGAACACAGGCACAATATTTAATGTTGCGCCTGAACGTCGACACGCTTGCTGCCACGTAACCAAGTTCGCGTGGTGCTCTAGTTCTGTCACCATGACTTGGTCGCCTTCGCGAAGCAACTGCCCCAACCCGTTAGCCACAATATTAATGGCTTCAGTGGTCCCGCTGGTCCAAATCACTTCTTCCCGCGCACTGGCGTTAATGAAGCCCGCTACACTCGTGCGCGCATTTTCATAACGTCGAGTTGCTTCATCAGATAAATGATGAGCGCCGCGATGCACGTTCGCATTGGTGTTCGTATAGAAATCGACAATGGCATCAATCACCGCATGCGGCTTTTGTGTTGTCGCCGCGTTGTCGAGGTAAACCAATGGCTTACCATCTACCGTTTTAGCAAGGATTGGAAACTGGGCGCGAAGCGCAGCAACGTCTAAGCTCATTTTACCTCCATGTGTGCAAAGCGCTCGCTTAGCACAGGAAGTAGCCAATCGCGGATAGCCGCATTTGGCATATCGTTAATTAGCTCTTGAATGAAACCAAAGTTCAACATCACTAAGGCTTTACTGCGCGGTACGCCGCGAGTCAGCATGTAATAAAGCGCTTCACCTTCAATTTCTGCCACTGTTGCACCGTGAGCACAGCGCACGTCGTCAGCATAAATTTCAAGTTCAGGTTTAGTGTTGATAACACCGCGACGAGACAACAATAAGTTACGGTTGTTAAGCTCTGCCAAGGTCTTTTGCGCGTCACGGTGAATGTGAATACGACCGTTAAACACCGCACGGGCTTTATCACCCACAATCCCACGCGCATTTTCTTCTGTGGTGCCGTTAGGCATGGCGTGCTCAATGGTTGAATGTAAGTCGAATAACTCACCTTCAGCCAACAAATAAATCGCGTTCATTTTGGCGTTAGCAAATTCACCGGCATGATGCATATCTACATCTAAGCGTGACAACTCACTGCCATAGCCCACTAGAGTGCTATTTAAGGTTGAGCGGTCGTGCAACATAAAGTGGCTTCCACCTAGTTGCTTAGCGCTGCCTGTGAACATCGCAAAACGGTAGTGCTCTAAGTGCGCATCATCAGCAATATCGTATTCAGCAAATGCCGTAGTAAGGCTATCGGTATCACCTGAACCTTGTTCAATGATAACCGCGCTTGATGCATTACCTAGCTTAACCAATACGCGAGTATGGGCATCTACGTTTTTAGTCGCTAAATTCACAATGCGAATAGGCTTGGTTACTTTTGCGCCGTCTACTACATTGATGAAAACACCGTGCTGGCAAAGTGCATCATTAACACGGCCAAATAAATGGCGCGTTGGCTTCACTTGACCGAACACACTGGCAATGGCTTGCTGTGTAGCCGCATCGTCAACGTTTAGCGAAGTAATTGACATGCCTTGTGGCACGTCTAGCGTGTTAATTTGCGTAACTAACACACCATCAACAAACACGATATCTAACGCGTTTAAGTTATCGATATTTGGCACAGGTACGCTGTCTACTTGCGTGGCAATCGCAACGTTACGCTTTTCTACGGGCGTAAGTGGCGTATTGATCCAGCTTTCGTTGCGGCGTTTCGGCCAACCATCGTTTTTTAATTGTGTTAAGGCCTGCTGACGCACGGGCGCCAGATAATCATCTAGCGCTGCCCCATCAATGACCTGTTCTAGCCATTGACTCATGCTTCGGCCTCCTCGTAGGCTTTACCTAAGAAGGCATAACCGCTTTTCTCTACTTCTAGTGCTAGAGATGCATCACCACTTTTCACAATTTTGCCGTCGGCAAGAATGTGTACAAAGTCAGGTTTGATATAATCAAGCAAACGCTGGTAGTGAGTCACTACGATAAAGCTGCGTTCACCATCACGTTGGCTGTTTACACCATCAGCCACCACTTGAAGTGCATCAACGTCTAGGCCTGAGTCAGACTCATCAAGAATACAAAGCTTTGGCTCTAACAAAATCATTTGCATGATTTCGTTACGTTTTTTCTCACCACCAGAGAAGCCTTCGTTAACACCACGCTTTAAAAAATCTAGCGGCAATTGCACTTGCTTACACGCATCTTTGGCTTTCTTTAAAAATTCTGCAGCAGTAAGCGGGTCTTCGCCGCGCTGTTCACGCATGGCGTTGACAGACTCTTTCATGAATTCCATGTTGCTTACGCCTGGAATTTCTACTGGATATTGAAACGCTAAGAACAAACCTTCACGGGCACGTTCTTCCACTTCTAAATCGAGCAAATCTTTACCGTTCAGTGTCACTTCACCTTCGCTAACTTCATAACCATCACGGCCAGAAAGCACATAACCAAGGGTACTCTTACCGGCGCCGTTAGGGCCCATGATAGCGTGTACTTCACCTGGCTTAACTTCTAGGTTAAGCCCTTTAATGATGTTTTTCTCTTCTACGCTGGCATGTAAATTCTTGATACTAAGCATTGATTACCCCACTGAACCTTCAAGACTAATTTCGAGCAGCTTGCCGGCTTCTACGGCAAATTCCATCGGCAGCTCTTTGAATACTTCTTTACAGAAACCGTTAACAATCATGGAAACGGATTTTTCTGTGTCTAAACCACGTTGCTGGCACAAGAACAACTGCTCGTCGCTTACTTTCGACGTTGTTGCTTCGTGCTCAACAATGGCACTTGGATTTCTACTTTCGATATACGGGAATGTATGTGCGCCGCATTTATCGCCGATTAACAGCGAGTCACACTCTGTGAAGTTACGCGCGCCATCGGCACGAGGGCCCATTTGCACTAATCCACGATACGCATTGTTACTGTTACCCGCTGAAATACCTTTAGAGATAATGGTAGAGCGGGTGTTCTTACCAAGGTGAATCATTTTGGTACCGGTGTCGGCTTGCTGCCTACCACGGGTTAACGCCACTGAGTAGAACTCACCTACACTATTATCGCCTTTAAGCACGCAGCTTGGGTATTTCCACGTAACCGCTGAACCCGTTTCAACCTGAGTCCACGAGATTTTTGCGTTCTTATGGCAAATACCACGCTTGGTCACGAAGTTATAAATACCGCCTTTACCATTTTCATCACCCGGGTACCAGTTTTGTACGGTTGAGTACTTAATAGTGGCATCGTCCATAGCAACTAATTCAACTACAGCAGCGTGCAATTGGTTTTCGTCACGCTGAGGTGCAGTACAGCCTTCTAGGTAGCTTACATAACTGCCTTCTTCGGCAACAATAAGCGTACGTTCAAACTGACCGGTGTTCATTTCGTTTATACGGAAATAGGTAGAAAGCTCCATAGGGCAACGTGTGCCTTTTGGAATATAAACGAATGATCCGTCGGTAAATACGGCACTGTTTAATGCAGCAAAGTAGTTATCGGTGCGCGGTACTACCGAGCCGATGTACTTTTTCACTAAATCTGGGTATTTCACCAGCGCTTCAGAGATAGGGCAAAAGATAACGCCCGCTTCTTCTAACTTGCTTCGAAAAGTCGTTACCACTGAAACTGAGTCAAATACCGCATCTACTGCAACACCCGCTAGCATTTCTTGTTCATGCAACGGAATACCTAGTTTTTCGTAGGTACGCAGTAGTTCAGGATCAACTTCATCAAGAGACTGAGGCTTGTCTTTCATACTCTTTGGTGCCGAGTAATAAGAAATGGCTTGATAGTCTACTTTAGGGTAGTCGACATGAGCCCAATCAGGCTCTTCCATTTCAAGCCATGAATGATACGCTTTTAAGCGCCACTCTAGCATCCACTCCGGCTCGTTTTTCATTGCTGAAATACGGCGAATTACTGACTCGTCGAGGCCACTTTCAAAAGTCTCAGATTCGATCTCTGAATAAAATCCAGCATCGTACTTTCTTTCTAACGCCTGTTCGATCTGTTCACTCATGTTGGGATCTCACTTGTTTGCCTGCGTTCGCTGCCTTCACTACTGGCCTCTCGGTCTTGCCAGTAAGTCACGTTGCCGTTTTAGCTACTTACGTATTTGCCAAAACGTATTTGCGATATTCCTATCGAATATCTAGACAGCCTAAAATTTTGGAGCCGTATTATATAATACCTGAGTATTTCACTCAAATATTCAACAGCCCAGTTAAATAAAAATTAAATATCATACCAATCGGTAATTACGATAACGTGCAATAAAATGTGCTATCGGCTTGCGGCCAATACAGTAGCCTCACGCAAACGGGTAACAACATCTGTCACTTTGTTGATGACGTAAGTGATGTCATCTAATGTGGTGAACCTACCTATACTGAAACGTATTCCAGCGTGAGCCAGTTCACTACTTCTGCCAATGGCGCGTAATACGTATGAGGGTTCTAAGCTTGCCGATGTGCAGGCAGAGCCAGAGGATACCGCAATATCGTTCATCGCCATCATCATACTTTCCCCATCCACACCACCAAAACTCACATTTAAAATGTTCGCTATACGCTGAGTTTCATGGCCATTAAGGTAAATATCATCTAACTGGCTTAGCCCTTCCCACAACGCAGTTTTCAACTTGCTAATATGGGCGGTATCATTCTCTAACTGCTGATAAGCAAGATGTATCGCTTCGCCCATCCCCACAATCTGGTGTGTTGCCAACGTGCCTGAACGCATACCCCGTTCGTGCCCGCCACCATGAATCTGTGCAGCTAAGTTAATTTTGGGTCGACGGCGAACGTATAACGCGCCCATGCCTTTCGGACCATAAATTTTATGCGCTGAAATAGATAACAGGTCGACTGGCAATGCTTGCAAGTCAATAGGAAGCTTACCTACGCTCTGCGCCGCATCTACGTGAAACAGGATGTTCTTAGCACGGCAAAGCTCACCAATAGCACTAATATCTTGAACAACACCTAATTCGTTATTTACGTGCATTACTGACACTAAAATGGTGTCGGTAGTTATTGCTGCTTCAAGCTGTGAAAGTGAAACAAGACCTGACGTATCCACATCTAGGTAAGTCACTTTAAAACCTTGCTTTTCAAGGTATTCACACGTATCTAAAACAGCTTTGTGTTCGGTATTAACGGTAATGATATGTTTAACGTTATTCACATAGCCTTCTGCTACACCTTTAATGGCCAAATTATTTGATTCTGTCGCACCCGAGGTGAATACGATTTCTCGCGGGTCGCAGTTCAGTGCATCACTTATTTGATTACGGGCGACGTCTACCGCTTCTTCCGCCATCCAACCAAAACGATACGAACGGGAAGCTGGGTTGCCAAAATTGCCATCCATAGTCAGGCACTGCACCATTTTTTCTGCAACCTTTGGGTCGACAGGCGTGGTAGCGGCGTAATCTAAATAAATAGGTGTTGAACGAGACATAAGCGACTAAAACATTCTCTAAAACTGTTGTTATAACTGAAAGCTAACTTCGATATCGTTGGCAACATTACGAAGGGAGGCGCTTTTATCTTGACGCCCAGCCACTTCTTGAACATCGCGCTTGGCCATTAATTCGCCAAGGGTAATATCGTTCAAAAAGGAACTTATCCGATCGCTTAAGTCTTGCCATAAACTATGAGTTAGGCAACGGTCGCCACTTTGACAATCCGCTTGACCTTGGCAACGGGTGGCATCTACAGATTCATCTACCGCACGAATAACTTCACCAATTGATATATTGGCAGCATCGCGCCCTAGTAAATAACCACCACCTGGCCCACGAACACTATCGACTAACTGGTTTTTACGTAGTCGAGAGAAAAGCTGTTCTAAATAAGATAGCGAGATAGCTTGGCGTTCAGAGATATCAGCGAGAGGCACAGGACCGCGTGTCGAATGCAATGCTACATCAAGCATTGCCGTTACTGCGTAGCGCCCTTTAGATGTTAATTTCATAGAATCCTCCCGCTATTAATATAGCAAGAATTTTCACATACCTGACTAAATTGGTCAAGTATAAGACCTAGTAATTTAGTCAAGTATTTTGTAGTTTCCATTCCAAAGCAGGAATGGTTTCTAACGAATCTGGAATGCTCACGCAGCATGGGCGAGGGGCCAAGCCGTAGTGTTTTAGCAGCCTCGTATTTTTTTCTATCTAAGCACCTAATATAGCCGATCGCGGGTAATGCGTTTATTTGGGTTAGTTTAATTACCAAGTTAGGTGGCAATTTCACTCCCGAGCAAATTTCTCTTGGTAATCATATCGTGCCGATAGAATTGAGTCATATTCTATCAATAGAGTGTCATCCACAGACTAATGGGATCTGTGAACGCTTCCACAAAACCAATCTCAACGAGTTTTATCCGGTCACATCCGGCAAGAAAATTTATGATTCGCTGGAGATGTTGCAGAAAGATATATACGAGTAGCTGAATTATTACAATAGTGAACAATCTCATCAAGGGAAAATATGCTGTGGCAGAACGCCAATGGAAAAATTAATTGGTGGGAAACAGAATTGGGCTGAAAATAATTTAGCTTAAATCTAATCTGACGATGCCCCTAGAAACACTGGGGAACTGTCAGATCAGGTCCGAGCTAGGACAGATTAACTTGTTAACACCAAGCGACTTTGTCGTATCTTAATTACCAAGCGATTCTGTCGTAAGCGCTAATTACCAAGGGAAACTG
>NZ_JAGGDM010000014.1:97004-143391 GCF_017653625.1 Alteromonas sp. K632G | reverse complement strand
TTTTACTTTTGGCGAAGCAAATTATAACTCTTTACCATGCTGCTCAAAAACCAATCACGAAAGATCAACACGCCTTAGCATTAGCTAGGGTGGCATGGCGAATGAAAAATGGTTGGCCTACAGCGGCAGGGGATTACTCTGCGTTAGTACACGGCGTAGCTAAAGTGATTCATTGGGTACTTATTCTTAGCACGCTGCTAATGCCAATATCAGGGCTTATGACTTCGGTACTGGGTGGCCACGGTTTATCTGTGTTTGGATTAGAGGTATTCGCACAAAATTTCAGTGTAGAAGACCCTGAAAAAACGTTGCCAATAAACTACGAGCTTTCAAAACTCGGCGGCACTGTGCATCATTATTTAGGCTATGTATTGATTGGTGCTGTTGTACTTCACGTTGCCGGTGCGTTAAAACACCACATTATGGACAAAGACGGCACGTTACGACGTATGTTAGGCAAAAGTATTTAGTTAGTAAAATTTAAGACTAACGGCTTCGAATAGACAAAAAACCACAGTTTACTTGCTGTGGTTTTTTTATGACTTTTCTATGCTTTTTTTAAAGACCCGCTTCTCTTAACACTTTATCCCAGTAGGGTTCACCACTATACCGCTCTTTTAAAAAGTCGATAAAGGCGCGCACTTTGGGCGCTAATAAACGGTTGCTTGGATATACAGCCCACAGTGCACACTCAGCGGTTAGGGGGTAATCTTTTAAGACTTGAACCAATTGACCACTTTCAAGATATGGGTAGCTACACCAGGTGGCCGTGAGGGTTAAGCCGTTGCCACCAATAGCAGCGTCGCGTACTGCTTCACCATTATCCATACGAATTCGCGTTTTAGGTTTTATCGATACTACGCCCTGCGGTGTGTCGAATTCCCATGTTTCCAAACCCATAAGATTTACAGCAGCATGTTGAGGTATGTCTTGTGGGGTTTTCGGCGCACCATATTTCTTAATATAGTCTGGTGACGCTACAATAATTCGCTTGTCATCGGCCAGTTTCCTAGCATGCAGATTAGAGTCTTTTAGCACCGCGTCACGAATTGCTACATCAAACCCGCCTTCTATCAGATCTAAAATACTGTCGCTGAATCGAAAGTCGACATTTAGCTGAGGGTAAGAGGCTAAGAATTCTTCCATAGCGGGTACTAAGTGTAGGCGACCAAAAGAGGCTGGAGCGGTTACTCGCAATGTGCCCTGTGGCGTTTGTGAGCCAACCCCAACGGCGGCTTGAGCGATCTCAATACTCGATAGCACCTCTTCCGCATGAGGTAAGAATAGTTTTCCTTCATCGGTTAACGACACTTTTCGCGTGGTTCGGTGAATAAGCCGCACACCCAAATTTTCTTCCAATTTATTAATGTGAGCGCTAGCCACGGCCGGTGAAACATTCAGTTCACGCCCAGCAACACTGATGTTATTGGTATTGGCGATACGTACAAAAAGCTTAAGGTGATCGATGTTCATAATGGATTATCAATAAAATCTATAAACTGTATGTGTTTATAACCTAATTATCATATGCCTGGCTAGTGTCTATTATTAGTCTCGAACTTAACGCAACGAGGCTAACTCACATGAAAGCAATGGTTATTAACGAATTTGGCGGACCTGAAGTATTTACTGCGGCTGAAATAGATGCCCCACGACTTAAAGCGGGCCACGTCATTGTGCGTATTGCAGCAACTAGCGTAAACACTGTAGACACCATGATCCGTGAAATAGGTCAAGACCTACCATTTTCCCCTAAACTTCCAGGCGGTGTTTTAGGGATGGATTTCGCCGGAACAATCGAATCTGTAGGCGAAGGCGTAGAAGACTTTAATGTAGGTGATGAAGTTTACGGTTGCGCGGGTGGATTAGCTGACTTGCAAGGTACATTAACTGAGCTCATTCTAGCGGATGTGCGTTTGATTGCGCCAAAACCTAAATCTCTATCTATGCGTGCAGCGGCAGCGCTACCTTTAGTGGGGATCACCGCTTATGAAGGATTAACCCGCGCACAAACTGCAAAAGGTCAAACGGTGTTGGTCCATGGCGGCGCTGGCGGTGTAGGTCACCTTGCTATCCAAATGGCCCGTCACTTTGGTGCAACCGTTTTTGCTACAGGTGGCTCAGATGAGCAAGCCGCGCTTATTGAGAAGCTGGGTGCTACTTATATTGATTATCGCTCAGAAAAAGTGGCTGATTATGTTGCTAAGCACACCGATGGCGCAGGTTTCGATGTGATTTATGATTCTGTGGGTGGCGGCAATTTACAGAACTCTTTTGAAGCAGCAAAACTATGCGGTCAAGTGGCGACTACTGTTTCATTGATTGAAACTGATTTGAGCCCTGTGCACTTCAGAGGTTTGAGCTTACATGTGGTATTCATGCTGATCCCTATGATCCACGACTACAAGCGTGAAAGTCATGGCGCTATATTACGCGCTATAACCGACATTGTTGATGCAGGTGCATTAACCCCAATCCTGGATAGCGAGGTGTATACCCTTGATCAAGTAAGTGATGCACATGCGCGCTTAGCAAGCGGCAAAGCCATGGGCAAAATCGTTATCGATGTAGCCTCTTAAATTTTCGAGCACAAGCTGTTGAATACGTTCTTGAACAAGCTCTTGAAATAACGACTTGTGCTAACTTTTAGATTTGTACTGTTTACTTTCCCTAAGCGCTACCCTTTGCGCACTTTTACCCTTGGTGATAGCCGTTATGCTCGCCAAGGGGCTTTTATTTTTTCTCTCGCCTTTAATTAATCGTCAATATCCTTATCTCTGTATTAAACCATAGAGCATATTTACTTATGTTCGCATGTTGCGTTGCGAGTTTTTTAGCGCTATTGGTATTTTGTACTCGCAATTGTAAACATCCCCTAAACTATCTTCACTTGCTAATCAGGAAGGAAATTTTATGAAAGTAATGCGTTTGAAAGACAACAGTGAAGGATTAGCATCACTTTACTGCGCAGACGAAGCAGAGCCAACCGTCGTCGGCAACGATGAAATTAAAGTAAGGATCCATGCTAGCTCTCTAAATTATCATGATTACAGTGTAGCGACGGGTGCTATTCCCACAGAGGGCGATCGTATTCCTATGTCTGACGGCGCTGGCGTAGTGGTAGGAGTTGGGGAAGGCGTTACACAATTTGCCCCAGGAGACCATGTGGTTTCTACCTTTTTCCCTGATTGGTTAAGTGGCGCACCTACGGTAGGTGATTTTAGTCGCACACCTGGCGACGGTATTGACGGTTATGCCAGAGAAGTCGTGGTAAAACCGCAGCAGTGGTTTACTAAAGCACCGAGCGGGTGGTCTCATGAAGAAGCGGCTACTATTACTACGGCAGGATTAACAGCTTGGCGAGCATTAGTCGTAGAAGGCGGCTTAAAAGCAGGCGACACGGTTCTGTTGTTAGGCACCGGCGGTGTTTCTATCTATGCGCTTCAAATAGCCAAAGCAATGGGAGCGAAAGTGGCTATTACCTCAAGCTCTGATGAAAAGTTAGAGAAAGCAAAAGCCCTAGGAGCAGATTTTACGGTTAACTATAAAACAGATGAAAAGTGGGGCAAAACCGTTGCCAAATGGACGGGCGGAACAGGGGTTGATCATGTGGTAGAGGTGGGCGGCCCTGCCACACTAGGGCAATCTATTCATGCATGTAGAGTAGGGGGAAGTATTGTACTTATTGGGGTGTTAACCGGTATTAAAGGTGATATTCCAACAGCTACCCTTATGCGCAAACAAATTAGGTTAACTGGGATTATTGTGGGTAGCAATAAAGAGCAATGGGACTTTGTCAGTGCCTTGGAATGTATGAACTTCAAACCTGTGGTTGATACAACATTTGCTCTAGAAAGGCTACCGGATGCGTTTGCTTTTGAGGCGTCGGGTAAACACTTTGGTAAAATTTGTGTGAGTCTTTAAATCAAAAAGTGGGGGCAGCAACATTGCACGCTGCGCCCTTATTGAGCACTATAGGAATGGTTAGGCCTAACGTAAAAATAAGAGTAAAAGGAATACCATGAGTTTGTCCCATATCATGTCTACTCGTGTAGTCAGTGTACATATGGATGATAGTTTAGAGTTGATACAGACTTTGTTCGCCGAAACCGGGTTTCATCATTTGGTGGTAGTGCATCAGAATCAACTTCAAGGCATCATTTCAGACCGCGACGTCTTAAAAGCGACTAGCCCTTTTGCCAATACGGTTAATGAACGCTTTCGCGATAGAGCAACACTGGAAAAAAAAGCGCATCAGATTATGACGCGAAACGTGTTTACTCTTTCTCCAAACGATTCAATTGTTAGCGCCATTTCCCTGTTCAATGAAAATAAGATTTCCTGTATCCCCATCATTGATGAGAAACGATGCCCGGTTGGCATTGTCTCTTGGCGAGATGTTATGCGATTTATGGAAGCGAGGGTGAATGCTAAGAAAGGTTAGAGGCTATTGGTAGAAGTTGTGAAAACCATATAATCAGCGATGCTAACATCAATAAAAAAGGTGCGTATAAACGCACCTTTTTTGATTCTTTCCTAGTTTACAGTAAACAAACTAACTGGCTTTTCGATAGCTTACTTTGAACAAAATGCTATAGAGAACAGGCACTGCAATAAGCGTTAGAATGGTGGCAAAGGTTAGTCCGCCCATAATCGTCACTGCCATATCTGCAAAGAAGGCATCGAATAACAGTGGCGCCATACCTAAAATAGTGGTTAATGCAGCCAACGTTACAGGACGCAAACGGCTTAGCGTTGCTTCTACTATTGCCTTTTTAAT
Source organism: Alteromonas sp. K632G (assembly GCF_017653625.1). NCBI lineage: Bacteria > Pseudomonadati > Pseudomonadota > Gammaproteobacteria > Alteromonadales > Alteromonadaceae > Alteromonas > Alteromonas sp. K632G. Next base: position 138,611 of record NZ_JAGGDM010000014.1, on the reverse strand, counting down.
TTCTAGCCCTTCTTCAATTTGTAAATCTATCTCTTCAATAAGTACGATGGCATTTTTAATCAACATACCAAATAAACTCAAGAACCCAAGAAGTGACATAAAGCCAAATGGCATATTGGTAGACAGAAGCCCTGTCACTACACCAACTATCGCCATAGGCACCACTAACCAAATGATCAGCGGCTGACGAGCGTGTCCAAATAGCAGTACAGAAATAATGAACATCACTAAGAAACCCACAGGTAAACCTGCACCAAGCGCCGCTTGTGCATCGCTAGAGCTTTCAAACTCACCACCCCATTCAAGGGCATACCCGGCAGGAATGTCCATCGCTTCAATTTGAGGGCGAATACGGGCAAATGCTTTCGCGGCAGTTTCATTGTCGCCTGGCTCAGCCTCTACGGTGATGGTACGCAATCTATCTCTACGATGAATACGTAGCTCTTCTGTCACTATATCTAAACCGCTCGATACCTGGGTAAAAGGCACGTACTGACGTTGCTGAGAAGACCATACTTGGCTCTCTCGGACTGATTGAATGGCGGTGTCATCGGGATGCCCCATTTTTGCCACAATACTGTAAGCATAATCACCGTCTTGCACACTGCCTAAACGCAACCCGCTACTAGCATACTGCACCGTTTGACTGAAGTCTGAGTGAGACACGCCCGCAATACCGGCATTGTAATTATCGTACTGGGTATTAATAGCCACGCCTTTTTCACGCCAATTGTGGCGAATATCTTTAATATTGCCATCAGCGAACATCAAGCCTTTCGCTTCTTCGGCGAGGGTACGTAACACTTCTGCATCAGGGCCTGAGAAGCGTGCTTCAAGCTTAGCGCCAGAACCTGGACCAAACTGCATACGCTCTTGGTAGAAGTTAGCATCAAGGTCAATATTATCGAGCAAGCCGGAAAGCTTTTCTTGAACGGCAGGAATATTCTCTAACTCATTAACCCGTACCATGAAAAATCCATAGTTTTCATTGGCACTTTTGGGCGCGTATGTAAGCGTGAAACGATCTGCTCCTTGACCAATAATGGTGGTGACAGCCGTTACATTTTCTTGCGCTAAAATACGTTGCTCAGCTTCTTTAATGATTTTTTCGGTAGCGCGAATATCACGATCTTGTGGGCCCCAATAATGCACAAAGAAAAGCGGTGCATTTGAGGGCGGGAAAAAGCCTTGTTTTACCATACCGAAACTGCCGTAGGCCACCACGGTAATGACCACCAGTACGGCAATGGTCACCCATCGTAATTTTAATGCCCCGGTGAGGGTTTTGGTGAACCAGCGCTGCAACACAGTAGGTTCATCGCCATCGGTTTGCTTCACGCCTTTACGAAACACTAATTCGCCAAGCACTGGCACTAAGGTAACGGCTAGTACCCAGCTCATCATTAAAGAAACTAATACAACAGCAAATAAGGAATATAAAAATTCACCGGTAGCATCATCAGATAACCCAATTCCCGAGAAGGCCGCGATACCTATTACTGTTGCACCTAATAAAGGCCATTGTGTTCGCTTCACAATAAAGCTTGCCGCATCTTTGGCCGACGCGCCGGTAGCCATTCGCAGCATCATGCCTTCGGCCACTACAATCGCGTTATCTACTAACATTCCCATGGCGATAACCATAGCGCCAAGGGATATGCGTTGAAGCTGAATATCCATAAGCCACATGATAAGAATAGTGCCAAGTACGGTAACTAACAGTACTGCGCCTACCACTACGCCAGAGCGCCAACCCATGAATAGGCACAACGTCAGAGTAACGACGACTACCGACATCACAAGGTTTGAAATAAAGCCATCGACCGACTCATCAACCACCGAGGCTTGGTCGTAAATGGGGGTAAGGGTAATCCCCACAGGAAGGGTATTAAGTAGGTGATCCACTTTGGCATTTACCCGGTTGCCAACATCAACAATGTTCACGTTAGAAAGTGCTGAAACCGATACGGTTAATGCTTCTTCGCCATTATAACGAATAAGTTGTGACTGGATATCTGCAGGCTCTAATTTAAGCGTGGCGACATCGGAAACGCGAATAGAGCGATTGGTACCTGGAATAACTAACGAAAGGTTAGATATTTCTTTAATTTTATCTGGTGCCCGCTCTACGATTAATCGTACATTCTTTTCATCTACCAACACTCTTCCACCATTAAAAGGGCGCAAGTTATCTTCAAACAGCGAGGTTAAATCAGGAAAGGAAATACCTAATCCGGCAAGCTGATAAGGATTCACGTAGGCAACTATCTGTTCGGTTTGCACACCACTTACCGTGACTTTTGCTACCCCATCTGTGGTTAATAAGTCTCTGCGAATTAAGCGCGCAAATTCCCGTAATTCACTGATGGTAAAGTCGGGGGCGCTCAAAGCGTAGTAAAGGCCGTAAACGTCACCAAAGTCATCAAAAACTACAGGGTCTTGTGCACCTGTCGGCAAGGATGTAGCGGCGTCTCGTAAACGTTTCCTAAGTTCATCCCAAATTTGTGGAAGTTCAGTACTGTCATAGTTGCTTTTAACTTCGACAGTAATTTCAGATAAGGCTGGCGAAGAGATTGATGTGAGTTCTTTTAGTTGCGGCATTTGCTGTATAGCAATTTCTAATGGTTCGGTAATTTCCTGTTCCACTTTCTCTGCGCCAGCGCCAGCGTAGCTGGTGTAAACCTTCACCTGTTTAATCGTGAATTCGGGGTCTTCCAAACGACCAATATTGGTCATTGCAATAATACCGCCCAACAGCAGTATTACTACCATTAGCCATACATTTACAGGTTTATCAATTGAATAACGAGCGATATCCATAACTTACTTTTCTCCCTCGTAAGGAAGCACCTTCATGTCTGCTCGCATTTTAGTTGCGCCTGCTGCAACCACCTTTTCACCCAGCGCTAATGAACCACTTAGTACTGCGAAATCTTCGTGAATGTGTTCAACAGTAACGCTAACTTTGTTCACTAATTTGCTGCTTTCGTTATATACCCAAACCCCAAAGCCTGAGGCTTTGTCACCCACTAACGATTGCACTGGAACAACGACACCGTCAGGAAATGGTGAACCTTGTAAGCTCACTTTCACAACCGCGCGAGCGCCTGGCGTAAGAGGTAAATCTGCACGTGGCTCCATAGCAAAAACGACTTCATAAGTTTGCGAGACAGGGTCGGGCTGAGTGTTGTGCTCTACATAATTAACTGGATACCACTGTGTTTCTTCTGTCGTTAACGATGCACTAGCTTGCTCTATTCCACGATTAAGGTTCGCGGTGAGTAGCCTTTCAGGCACGTTAATATTGAAGTAAATTTTAGAGACATCTTGTAACCGAGCAATAGGCGTTCCTGCGGCTACAAAGCTATTATTTTCAACAAGACGCTGAGACACCTTGGCATCGAAAGGGGCATATAATTGGGTGTAACTTAAATCCTGCTTTGCCGTTTTTAGTTCTATTTCAGCTAATTCGTAGGTGGTCTTTGCCGTATCAAGAGTACTCTGCGCAACCAGTTTCTGCGCATACATTTTTTCAATACGATCTAATTCGCGTTTAGACTGTTCCAAGCGAGTACGTTGTTCATCAACACGGCGCTCGAAAGGCTGTCGGTCAATCGTAGCTAACAGCTTTCCTTCTTCAATGTCATTACCAGTGGTTAAATCGGTTTGTACTAACCGACCTGACACTTCAAAACTAAGATCTACCGTTTTCACTGCAGAAACCACTGCCGGAAAGGTAAATTCATCAAATGCAGGAACCGTGCTCACCTCGGCAAGTTTCACATAGCGGGGGGCTACCGTTTTATTTTGTATGTCATCCTCTGATGTACAGCCAGCAAGGGTAAGAACAGACAAGGCAGTAAACGCAACAAGGTGACGAATTCGCGAAATGGGCATAGGAAATTATCGATCCGTATTTGTGGTGAATACAGTATAGACGACTATATTCACCTATAATTAAAGTAAACTGTGCGGTGCATTTTAGAGATCATGCATTGAAAAGTAAACTGCGCAGTGTAAAATGACCGCATATTATTTTTAGACAGTAAAATTATGACTAGTGCTACACGTACCCGAAGTGATGTTAAGCGAGATGCTATTATTCAAGCAGCGAAGCAAGCATTTCAGGAATTTGGCGTTAACGGAACCAGCATGGATAAGCTGGCTGAACTAGCGAACGTGTCTAAAAGAACAGTGTACAACCATTTCTCAGCAAAGGAAGAGCTGGTAATGCACCTAATTAAAGAGCAGTGGCAATCGGCGCTTGTTGATATAGGTGCGCCTTATGATCCTGAGGTCTTGCTGGCCGACCAACTCACCGACCTGATTATGGCCGACATCAACTTTATGAGCGGGGATGAACACTTAGAGTTGGCCCGTGTTGCTATTGGCCATTTTTTTTATGAGCCCAATCGTTTAAAAGATGAAGTTGCCCAACTTCAAGCCCAAGAAAAAGCGATGCATAAGTGGTTAAAAGCCGCAAAAAAAGACAACCGTATGGCTTTTGATGACATTGAGCAAGTGGTTGAAGAGATGGATAGCCTGGTAAAAGGGCAGTGCTTTTGGCCACAACTGTTTAAGTTAGAAGACCCACTTTCTGAAGCGCGTAAGTTGCAAATTGCAAAAGGCGTGACTGAACTGATACTTTGTCGTTATGGCGTGAACACTTAGTTCAAAGCAGATGCAATAAGGCTGCGAAGCTAATCAGCATACTAGTGAACCCCACAATATTTTCTTTCTGCGTCTTAATATTCCCACCGCTATACACCAGTGGGAATATTGTTAGACGTTAAAAAATCTTACCTAGTTGCCATACTCAATCTCAACCTCCACCTCAGAATCATTTGCACGAGATCTACGAAAGATTTTACGTTTTATCCACGAAAACGGTACGGCTAAGTCGAGCATGATTAAGTACAAGCAAGGCACTAAAATTAATGTGACCAGTGTGGCGTAAAGTACGGCAAAACCGAGTGCGGCGGCCATGGGTACGACGAACGCCGCTTGTAGGCTACTTTCAAACATAATCGGCAGTACACCGGCAAAGGTAGTAATCGAAGTCAGTGTGATAGCCCTGAAGCGCGCACTGCCAGCTTCTGTTACCGCTTCTTTAACACTGTAACCTTGTGCGCGGCGTTGATTAACAAAGTCTGTCATTACTAGGGAATCATTTATCACCACACCAGCGGCGGCTATCAGACCAAAAGTAGACATCATACTTAAATCTAGGCCGAGCCAGAAGTGACCCCATATAGCCCCAGTAAAGCTAAATGGAATAACCGACATTATGATAAGCGGTTGCCCGTAGCTTTTAAGCGGTACGGCCAGAAGAATATAGACCATAATCATCGCGGCTAAGAAAAACAATAATTGTTCACTTTGCTGCGCTTGCTGTTCTTCAATATCGCCGCCAAGCTCGGTCATCACTGATGGAAATTCTTCTTGTAACTGAGGAAGTAGTTTTTCCTTAATCTGTTCTACCACTTCGTTCGGCTCTACCGCCTCTTCATCTATATTGCCCCACACATACACGCTACGGTATCCACCTTCACGACGAATGTAACTGATGCCAGGTTTTTCTTCCAATAACGCAATGTCACCAAGCAATACGTCACGGCCTTCAGGTGTTTTGATAACGGTATATTTCAAATCAGCAAAACGCTCACGGGTAAGTTCGGGATAGCGCACCATTACCTTCACTTCTTCGCCATTACGAATAACGCGTTGTGCTTCGCCGCCATAGAAGCTAGCGCCAACTTGAGAGGCAATGTCAGAAAGGGTTAAACCTAGGTCATAGGCCACCGGCAACATAACTAATTGCACTTCTTTGCTGGCAGGATCTATGGTTGAACTAACGTCAAATAGTCCATCTTGTTGTTGAAGCATTTCAATAAACTTCAAACCTGCAGCGTTCAATGTGTTGATATCAGGGCCGAATAAGAGATAGCCAAATTCACCATCATCACCATTTCCGCCATTCACATCGTCTATCACGGTGAACGACTTCATACCGGGAATGTCCGGTATGGCTTCTCGCCAGCGCCTTGCTAACTCGAAGGTATCAATAGGGCGTTTGTCCTCGTGCACCAACGGAGTCAGAATTTGGCCTTGGGTACGCTCATTGTTGAAGGCCAGTCTGTCGCGGATCATACCGGTGCCAAACTCTTCAATAACTTGTTCTTCAACGTCTAAAATAGTTTGTTCTATCGTTTTTAACGCTGTGATGGTGGCGGTATCTGACACGTTTTCATTCATTTCAATGCGAACGCTAGGAAAGTCATGAGGCACTTTCGGATTAGGCACCATTCGCACATAGTTTGCGTTGATTAGCCCGATACTAATCATCAATATCCCAAAGAATAGGAAAAACACCGCCCAACGCCACTTTAACGCGCGCTCAACGGTGCGTTTATAAGGACCGTTTACAAAGCTGTAGAATCGGGTGTTAAATTTATCCCGCCAGCTTCCTTTTTTAATCGGTGTAAAGTGTGTATGGGCAATATGTGCTGGTAGTATTAGCTTCGATTCAACTAAGCTGAACGCTAAGCAAAAGATAACCACAATTGCGATATTGTAGAAGAAGGCACCTTCAGGGCCGCTACTTAGGGTAAACGGAGCGAACACGGCAATGGTGGTCAAAACACCGAATGTAGCTGGCGTAGCAACACGCTTTGCGCCCCGTACTACGTTATCAATGCCGCCGCCTTTGCTTTCTATTTCGGTATAGGCACTTTCCCCTATGACGATGGCATCGTCTACCACAATACCTAGCACCATAATGAAAGCGAATAACGAAAGAATATTAATACTGATGCCAAATATCGGCATTAGCATAACAGCACCTAAGAAGCATACCGGTAAGCCTACCATTACCCACAAGGCCAGCTTGAAACGTAGAAATAGGGTTAGCATCAAGGCGACAAGAATGGAGCCTTGAAACAGGTTTTTAAGCATCATATCTAAGCGAGCATTCAAGTAGTAGGTCATATCTACCAATATTTCTAAGCTCACCCCATTGGGAAGGGTTTTATTTCTTTGCTCGATATAGGCTTTCACCGTGTTAGCCACGGGGATGGTATTTTGCGACTTAGTCGCACTTACCGACATGTAAATGGCGTTTTTACCATTGTATTTAAAGTATCGTTCGCCTTCGGTAAAGCCATCTTTAATTATAGCAATGTCACCCAAAGTGACTTTGGCCCCTGCAGTGCCAATCTTAACGGGAATTTGGGCAAACTCATTTCCGCTGTAATACTGGTTTTCTACCCGAACAGAAATGATGCCTGCATTAGTACGGAGCTGACCGGCTGATATGTTAGTAGAATAGTTGCTTATCGCACGGCTAACATCGGCAATGCTAAGGCTGTATTTACGCAACATTTCTGGCTTTATTTCAATGGCAATTTCATCACTGGGTGTAGACACTTCTACTAAGGACACGTTGCCTAGTTGAAGCAGTTCATCTTCAATCTCATTGGCGATGATTTTAAGCTCTGGAAGAGGTAAATCGCCCACCAATGGCATTTCAATCACGTCTTGTTGAAACTCAATTTGCGATATATTTACCGGCTCCATTCCCGCAGGGAAGGAAGCAATACCGTCAACTCTCAGTTTAACTTTATCGAGTACATCGGTGAGTTCTTCATCGGTATCAATTTCAAGTGTTACGGTTCCAGAATCACGAAAAGCGCGGGCTACTGTTCTTTTAATCTCGGTAACGTCTTTTAGCGCCTCTTCTACTTAAATAAGAATACTTTCTTCTATTTCTTGTGGAGATGCACCAGGATATTGTGCCGACACCGTAATGTAGTTTATTTCGATGTTGGGAAACATTTGGCGCTGAATCGTAAAGTAACTGGCCAAGCCCATCAAAATGATAAATATCATTAATAGGTTCGCGGCTACGGCGTTATTGGCAAACCACGCGATAATGCCCGTTTCTGAATTTGTTTTATTCATAGTGACGCTCCTATTTCGCGGTGTCGCTGCTCGCCGCAAAATCAGCGCTGTTATCGATGACTTTTACTTCCATGCCATTTTGAGGGTATTCAGGTAAAGACATCACCACTTTGTTCGGGTTAAAAGTGCCTTGAATAAGAAAGTCGCTGCCATCTTCACGAATAACCTGAATTTTTTTCGAGACCAACTTACTTTCTTCATCTATTGTCCAAAGCGTGCGGTTGGTGACTAATTCTTGAGGAATACGGTATACATTTTCTAGCGTCTTACCTTCAAAACTTATCGTGGTATAGGTACCGAATTTCACGATAGGTTTAGTTGCATTCAGGGCGTAAGGGTCTTCAATTCTGGCTACAAAATGGGTCATTCTGGTGGCACTGTCGATAACGCCCGTGTCACGATGAATTGTCGCGGTAACTTGCGTTTTGCTTACATCGTCAAGGGTAAGTATCGCTTTTGTTCCTAGGGTGTTTTCATCTAAGAATACCCGGTCGAACCCCGCGATAGGGAAGGTGATTTCTGCCTGCTCAATATTATTGATAACCGCCGCGGTTGTGCCTTGGGTAACATAATCGCCGGTACTGATCTCTCTTGAAATAATAAGGGCATCATAAGGGGCAGCCACTTCGCAGTTATCTAAGTCGCGCTTGGCAATTTTGAGTTGAGCTTCTGCCGATTTAACCGATGCTTGTGCGCTCATAACTTGCGGCTTTCTAAGATACAAGTCGGTGACCCTTGCATCAGGCATAGATTTGGCCTCTCGAGCCGCTACATCCGCTTGAGCTTGCTCTTGTATTAATTGGGCTTGTGCGCTGGAAAGGTTAGCTTGCGCGAGTAATAGCGCTGCCTCGTAGGCATCTTTTTCAACCGAGAATAATACTTCACCTCGTCGAACCAGTCCGCCACTTACAAATTTGGGGTTCCAAGACTCGACTTCACCCGAGACCTGAGCAGCAAGGTTTGTACTTTCTAGTGGCTGCACTTCCCCATATGAAGATAATGTGATGACAGAGCTTTCAACATCAATGTGCTCGATAGTGACGGTGGGACGGGTGTCTACCGCTTCAGTTATGGCTGAATCTGAGGCAGAGGCCTCAATGCCTTTCATTATAAAGTAACTTACTACCAAGATGGCAACGGGAAGTATGAATTTCATCCATTTCATAATCGGGTCTTTTTAAAAAAATTAGCTGAGTGGAGTTTAACGACAAACTGTGTCTAAGTTATTCATCAATTGTAACTAAACGTGAGTCAATAAATGTAAAGACTCAGGGAGACCAATGCTTGCATACGTAAGGGGATTGAGGGAGGGAATATCTTTGGTTGATTAGTCTAGCGACTACTTTTACGCTTGTGCTCTGTTGCGGTACATACTTTATTTCTACCGTCATTTTTTGCTTGGTATAACGCTTGGTCGGCCAAGTTTAACGCAGTAGTGAGTGTCATAGACGGCGTAATCTCGCACACCCCAAAACTTGATGTAACACGGTGCGATTTGTTATCAACCGGAATGGCATTAGCACTCAGGTTTTCTCTTATTTGTTCAGTCACCATTCTCGCATCTTGCTCATTGGTTTCTGGAAAAATAAATAAAAATTCTTCGCCGCCCCATCGTGATAGACCATCTTGAGCGCGCAAGCGACTGCTGAAAACGCTGGCAACCTTTTTTAAAACCTCGTCACCCGCATCGTGTCCGAAGGTATCATTTATAGATTTAAAGCGGTCGATATCAGCGAGCGCGATAGAAAATGGTTTTTTGTTTCTCTGCATTCTGCTGAGTTCTTGCTCAAGCTGCTGCTGCCCGCCTCTACGGTTTAAAATGGTGGTAAGGGGGTCGTATCTGGCTTGACGTTTGAACTGTTCGCTCAGGTACACGGCCGTATTGTAGCTACGTTGACGGCTATATTCATAAACTGCGGATAGGAAAGAAACCGTGATGAAAGTATAAACAATACGCGTTTTAAACTCGAAAGAATACTCTGTCGCCAATAAGGCATTATCGGGTGTAAAAAATATGACAATAATAACTGCGGCAAAACCTGTTAGCGCCATTAGCCCCCGGCGAAAACCGGTAAAAAACATGGTGACGGAGGGAACGGTAAATATCCAAAGAGGCCCCGTATTTTCACTACCACCAGTCACGACTAGTATCAGCATAAGTGACATTAGACAGGCAATTAAAACGGTAGCAGAAATGAAACTGCCTCGCTTTGCCCCTATCATTGCTTGTAGTTTATGAGATATTGCAAACAGTATGGTGGCAGAAAATAACACGCAGGTTAAGAATGTTTCTTGTGCAAACAGTGCCCGAAACCCAAGTAAAAAAGTCACGGTCATCCCAACCGCAGAGAACATGTTAACGACTCTGATTCGACGATTTAGATCGTCAGACAGAGATGCGTCGGTTCCAAGGTCTACAAACTTTTTAATGGCACTAATCATAAAAATAGGGTTATCCCTTTGTGACTTCGCTAGCGATATTTTCCGCCAAGGCATGAATAGCTTCTCGCATCACTTCGATACTTGCAGGGAATCCATCAACTGCAAGGGGGAGTGTGTACTCAAAATCCGTTGCTGACTGCGATTCGTCGATATGTTTTACAGTGTATTGACCGCTCAGAATAATATCGCCTTGCCATGTCGCGATAAAGTCGTCTATCTGTAGGGTTAAATAGTCATTAGCCTCTTTTGCATTCATATTGTGGGTAACTAACATTACACCTTGGGAGCGCAACGATGCTTTTAATGACTTAGTAATACCCTCATCAAGTGGCTCGGCCCAAAGGTGATCAGTCGCGATATGTAAACTGGTAGAGCTGGTTTGATAAACAAGGCCACGCTGTTTTAGATAGTCGGGAAGGATAATCTTATTTATTAATAAACGATGGGGGGGAGTTTCATACTCATTTGCAAAAGACGAAGTCGTTGAATGTAGCAAGTAATATTGCAGTGCGCTGCCAGATGAAGCACAGCCTACTAGTGAAGCGCCAAGAAAAGCAGCGAAAATTAATCTTGCTCTAATAACTTTGCAAACCAGCGCATTCCTATTGTTAATAAAAGTGTTCATTATTATCCTTACAGTACATAGATAGCGCTTAGCTCAGCCGCTTCTAGGTTGGCATTTACTTGCCCACGCAAACCCAGAAGCCTTATACGTATTTTAGTTCTTAGTTGACTAAGTTTCTACTTCGCTAATTTTTCGCTTTTGGTTCAATACCAGAGCTATTGCTATCAGTAAAAATTAAGCTATTCGGTGACTGATTCAGCTTTAATAACAAAGGCTGAAGATTACGCATAGTATCTTGCATAGTATCTACCGTTTCTTTGATTTCAGACTGGCTCAAGCCCCCTTCGCTGTAGTTTTTTAACAAGCTGTCTAAGCTTATCAATACTTGATTTAAGTTAGTGTTAAGCAGCTCTGTATCTACATTTTCAATAAGCAAATCAAAGTCATCACTCGCCGTTTCAACAGACTGCGCAGCCAGTTTCATATCTTCCACGGCCAATAATACGTTTGATACCATGTCACCCAAAGGCAGTTGATTTATCTTGTCTAAAATCGCATCTGCTTTTTGCGTAATTTGCGTAAACTCGTTAGATACAGTTGGGATCACTTCGTAACCGTTCAGCACCGCTATTTCATCACTGTCGTCAGGTTTTGAAACGTGCTGTAAGTCTACAAAAAGACCACCGGTGAGTACATTACCCATTCGGAGGGTAGCCCTTAAATCTTTACGAAGCCAATTGCGTATGGTTTGTTTGATGGCATTCAAGCCTTCTTCTGTGTCCGGCTGTCTGACTTTTCCAGGGTAGATGTTAATAATGACGGGGATGGGATAATCCCGTTCAAGTATGTTGCCTTCCACGGCAGGAAACGAGTTAATAGCCGTTACATTACCGATTTCAATACCTCGGTATTCAACGGGGGCGCCTACGGTAAGCCCACGAACACTTTCATCAACTAAAAGCACATACTCGGCGGTAAGCTTGTACCGTGCATTGGAGGCAGTAGCAATATCGCCGTAAATAGTAAAAAACGCGTTCTCTACCACTTGCTCACCAATTTGAACCCCTTCAGGTACACCAAAGGTAATACCGTTGGCTAACAGGGTTTCTAAACTGCCGGTTTCCATTTTTACGCCGCTTGATTCAAGCTTAAGCTTTACGCCGCTCACATCCCAAAAACGCGTATTCTCGGTAACAAGCTTATGGTAGGGGGCTTCAATAAACGCATCGTAGTACACCACACGTTCTTCAATATTAAAGACCGCATCTTCAAACTCACCGACTTTGAAGCCTTTGTAAATGATGGGGTCGCCTGGTTTATAAGCAAACTCATCATCGCTTTGCAGAATGACGTGTAATCCAGGTGTGCCAGCAGGTGTTACCGGAGGGCGCTCGAGGGCGATAAAATTGAGCTGTTCTTTACCGCTGTCATTCGCAGCCATGGCGATATAACTACCAGAGAGTAAGGTGTTTAGACCGGACACTTCTGAAAAACTAATTCGCGGGGCCACCACCCAAAATTCACTTTTATCGGTAAGTAGGTGAGATGCATTGGCATCGATGCGCGCAGTTACTAATACACCGTCCAAGTTAGGCTTAAGCGTAATTTTTTTCACTTGCCCCACATCTAAATCCCGCACTTTGATTGGGGTTTTGTTAACTTCAATGCCAGTGGCAGATTGTAACTCTATGGTGATTAGAGGCCCTTGGTTTTTCCATTGTTGATAAACCATCCAGCCACCAACCACGACTACTAATATGGGAATGATCCATATACGAGAGATTGATTTTGTGGACGTAACTTTTGCCTCTTCTGTCATGGTAGTTGTTTCCAATGCTGCCAAATTAACCGTGAATCAAATGTCATCGCGGCTATCATCGTAGTAAAGACCACCGCGCAAAACGCAAGCGCTGCGGGGCCAGGGAAAATAGAAAGTGTATTACCCATTTGAATCAATGCAACCAATACCGCGACAACGAAAACATCAATCATAGACCAGCGTCCAATTGCTTCGGTGATGCGGTAATAGCGAATGCGTAATTGTGTAGAGCCTGTTCGGCCCAGTTGAACACTTAGATTCAACCAACACAGAATGATAATTTTAGCGACTGGTACCACTACGCTGGCCACTAAAATAATAATGGCGATGGGGTAGGAGCCCCCCTCCCACAGCGTGATCACGCCGCCTATAATGGTATTTGGGGTTTCTTGACCAAAAAATTCAGTTCGCATGATAGGTAATACGTTAGCGGGGATATACAAAATAGTTGATGTAAGTAGCAGCGCCCAAGTGCGTTGTATACTGCCACTGGCTTGTTTTTCTTCTAAAGGTTTTGGCGGTGGTAAGTTGCCTTCGTGCAGCCACAACGCAAACCCTGTACTGTCAAAGTTCGACATAGAAAGAGCCATAAATGCGGTAAAACCAATAAAAGCGTAAAAAGACATACCAATAGCTACATCGGCGAGTTCGGAGACTTTTATCAAACTAACTAATGTTCCAACTAAGAATATCTCGGCCATACTCCACGGTAGCAAGGCTCTTACCCAATAAAACATTCGCTTAATAAATGGGGTTCTTGCATTGTTTAAATGTGCTAACCCAAGGGTAATAAAACCTAAAAGCACCATGCCGGGTAAAATTAACGTCGCTAATCCGGTAATAATAGCCAACGATAAATAGTCATTTTCCATTAAAACAGAAAGACCACCGGGAAGATCGATACTATGCTTCTGACCACTTGATTTAAAAGTCAAAAAGTTAAAAGGTAGGGATAGGGCCAAGAACACAAACGCACTTATTGAAAACGCCAAAAGCCGCTCGCTCGCATTTCTCTTAAATGTGAGCAAGGTATGATGGCATCGAGGGCATACTGCCCGTTCTCGATGATTCAATTCTGGCAATACAACGCGATGATGGCATTGTTCGCAAACGAGGGTTAACCTATTACCTTCAGCCATAGGGGTAAGAAAACGACTACCTTATTTTAAATGGAAACATCGAACTGTAGATCCAAGCCTTAGAGCCGGAATGTATACCCAAACTATAAAAACGACGGTTAAACCGTTGAATTGTAATTGTTAACAGAATAGCGTATTCCACGGTTAGCGGGAAGCTTCGCTGAGAAGTACAACTAAAAATAATCACAACATAAGACATTACATGAACATAAAAATTCAAATCCAGCGCCGCTTTGGGGTATTTAAGCGCGTAATCGAGCGTGGCTTACTAAAACGATCTTCAAGGGGAACAACGTTTTGGAAAAGCCTGAATTTGGCGCAGCGTTGTTATGCTGCTGCAACCTTGGTGTATTTTAGTGTACTGTTTTTCGATATTCAGGGTGTTTTCTTTAACATCGTAATTGGCGCATTGGTGACGATTGCCATTCTTCATGAATTCTGGCCAAGGTTCATGGTGGTATGGAATAGCTTACCAGGTAAAGCTTTGATCCTTTTCATTTATGCTGTAATCGCCAATTTTGCGTTGGCTTCGGCAAGTGGATTAGTGAATAGCGTTTCGGGTGTCAGCGCAGCATCACTGCCTTACAGTCATAATTTCGCCATTATCCTCATGCTACCAAGCTGGTTTTTTATCACCACGCTCTTAGCGCTGGTACTTGTTCAATTAGTCATGCCGCTGTACTTAATTGCATTACTGCTGCTAAAGCCTTTTGGCGTTCATGGCTTATGGCATGCGCCAGACTACCGGTTTGTGTTCACCACTGCTTTAGTCCGCTACGTATGGACGATATTGATATTGGTAAAGGTGTTAGAAGTGTCGATGGAATCGGGGGTGGTGAGCTTTTTCTCAGACACGCCCTCTGAAGTCGTGTCGACCAGCTCTGAAGTTGAAGATAAAGGTGTGAATGATGCCCAAATCGGCAACGCAAAAAAAACGGTTAGGTTGGCTGACGCTGCTAATAATTTAAAAGGGCTGATTGAGGCGGAATTTGAAGCTGAGCGTAAATCTTCTGCAGTTCTCGAAGCCGATTCAAAAGCATTACCAGATGCTACCTCGCCAGGCTCAACCGAAGATGAAAAAGTGGTTAGCTTTGACCTTGCTGCTCAAAGTGCTAAGTTTCGACTTATGCAGATGCAATTGCTTGCTGAGTTTATCTTCCATTATGAAGCTGATGAGTTCTCTCGCTGCGCTAACCCCGAAGGTACACGAGTTGTGGAATTGAACGACTATGAAATTTTAACTATCAGCCTTTTAGAAAATAATGATATTGGCTATTCCTATACGGTAATACCGTGTCGCTCAGCAGCGATTGGCAATGGCATAACGCCTTAATAAAATAGCGTGAAGTGATGAGTGGTAAGAAACGCTGACTGCAGAAAACAAAAAGCCAGCACAAGGTGCTGGCTTTACATAAACAAGATTTCCGACATTTAGAAGCTTGCGTTACCTGGTGTACGTGGGAATGGAATAACATCACGTACGTTTTGCATACCAGTCACATAAGCAACCAAGCGCTCGAAACCTAGTCCGAAACCAGAATGAGGTACGGTGCCATAACGGCGAAGGTCGCGATACCAAGCGTAGTCTTCTTTCGACAATTCCATTTCTTCCAAACGGGCATCGAAAACATCAAGACGTTCTTCACGCTGCGAACCACCAATAATTTCACCAATACCTGGTGCAAGGACGTCCATAGCTGCAACGGTTTTACCGTCGTCGTTAATACGCATATAGAATGCTTTAATATCCTTAGGATAGTTTTGCATAATGATAGGCGCGCCAACATGTTCTTCGGCTAAATAGCGCTCATGCTCAGAAGATAAATCAATTCCCCATTCAACAGGGAATTCGAACGTCTTTTTGCAGTTTTGTAGAATGTCGATAGCGTCTGTGTAGTCCATGCGAACAAAGTCAGAACTCACTAGCTTTTCTAAGCGTTCAACGGCATCTTTTTTAATGCGCTGAGCAAAGAAGTTCATGTCATCTGGCAGCTCTTCAAGTACGGCTTTACATACATATTTCAGCATATCTTCAGCTAACTGAGCAATATCGCTCAAATCAGCAAAAGCGACTTCCGGCTCAATCATCCAAAATTCAGCCAAGTGGCGAGATGTGTTCGAGTTTTCTGCGCGGAAAGTAGGCCCAAAGGTATAAACCTTAGACATAGCTGTACAGTAAGTTTCAACGTTCAACTGACCCGAAACGGTAAGGTAAGTTTCTTTACCGAAGAAATCTTCTGAGTAATCAACGTTACCTTTGTCGTCTAGTGGTAAGTTCATCATATCTAATGTAGATACGCGGAACATTTCACCAGCGCCTTCTGTGTCACTTGCGGTTAAAATTGGGGTTGATACCCAAAAGTGGCCGCGTTCGTGGAAGAAGCGATGAATGGCCTGTGATAAGCAGTTACGCACACGGGTTACCGCACCAATTACGTTAGTACGAGGGCGCAAGTGAGCGTACTCTCTCAAATACTCGATACTGTGACGCTTAGCTGACATTGGGTAGGTATCTGGGTTTTCTACCCAGCCTAATACCTCAACCTCAGTTGCTTCAATTTCTACCGATTGGCCTTGGCCTTGGGATGCTTTTACCACACCCGTTACCGATAGTGAGCAACTTGCTGTTAAACGCTGTACGTCAGCGTAATTTGACAGAGAACTCAGTGCTACCACTTGAATAGGGTCAAAGCAACTACCATCGTGTAGTGCTATAAAAGATAACCCAGCCTTAGAGTCGCGGCGTGTTCTTACCCAACCTTTAACGGTTACCGATTCGCCAACTGCGTACTTACCTTTAAGCACGTCGACAACGGGCGCATGCGTCATGTTAATTTCTCCGTCTCACTGATTTATGCTGTTTTGTGTCATTATCCACACGCAACAACAATGTGCATTTGCACTAATAATGGTTTTTACGTCAATCTTTTGGATTTTTTGCCGATAATTCAGCATGTTTTAGAATTTTCATCCTGAAAAAGCGAGATAGCACTTAGTCATTTTAAAAACGCGAGAATGGCGTTTACAAGAGGACTAAAAATAAATACCGCTAATAACGCATAATCCAATAGCACGCTAGTATACTCAACCTAAAGCGGGATGCCAGAGAACAGAGTGACAAATGGGAAATAAATATAATCCGTACGGTGTTGAAGAGCGACGTTCAAGACCTAGAACCGAAACGAATTTCTTTCGCGTGATGCTGGCCCTGAATGTACTAGGATGGTTAGCATTGGTCGTAACCCTGGTTCTATTTCACTTCGCGCGCCCCGATTTCATCAGTGGTGTTCAAGAATATTGGGGCATTGAAGGCGACACAGGTTGGTCGGCTGAATATGTGAAAGCCATGCAAATTATGCTGCAAGTGTGTTTGTTGGTGAGCTTGGTGAGTATTGTAATGCGCGCCCGCCGAAGCAGGCGACAGGGCGATCAATTCGGTTTTAATTTGTTCGTATTGGCCAGCATAGCTGTTATTAGCCTTATTACACTGGCCACTACTATGGGAGCCGCTACATAAAGGCGATACTAATAAGCCAATAGGTGTAAATGGCGTAAGCTGCCACAAATGCGCCCCCTTCTACTCGATTTAAGCGCCCTTGGCGCTTGTAGCCAATGCAAAATACAAACAGTGCTACGGTGGCTGCTAGCATCACCACTACATCGCGATACAAGAAATCGGCACTGACCGACATAGGCTGAATAGTACCTGCAATACCCACAACAGCTAACGTATTAAACATATTCGAGCCAATAACATTACCTATGGCTAAGTCATGCTCACCTTTTTTCACCGCTATTAAAGAGGAGGCGAGTTCAGGTAACGAAGTACCAATCGCAATAACAGTTAAGCCAATGATGGTATCGCTAACACCAAAGTAGGTAGCTACTTCAACAGCCCCCCAAACCAGCATGCGAGAGCTTGCCACTAATAGCAGTAGGCCTGTAATTAACCAAATTATATGGGTTTTAATAGTACCTTCTGAGGCATTGATTTCCTCGCTGTATTCATCGGCGAGTTTATCTTTACTGCCTTGCATACCGTGCCAAATACTCCAAGAAATAAGCAATACAAACAGGCCTAGTAATGAGAAAGCATCATCCTTTGATACCGTTTGGTCTAGCACCTGCCAAGAGGCAAAAAAGGTAATGCCCAGTAGTACCGGAATTTCCTTTTTAATAATGTTCGATTTAACCGCTATAGGGCTGATAAGCGCGGTTAATCCTAAAATAAGCAGTATGTTAGCGATGTTTGAGCCGTAGGCATTACCAAGCGCAATACCTGAGTTGCCCTGAATGGCTGCGAAGATTGAAACAATGATTTCAGGGGCTGACGTTCCAAAACCAATAATGAGCATACCAATAAGAAGTGGAGATACGCCAAAGTGATTGGCAACAGATGCTGCGCCACCTACAAATTTACCTGCACTCCATAGCAAAACCGGTAGCCCAATAAGAATGGCTAAACTGGCTAATAACATACAATCTCCTAGTTATTCTACTGAACTCTTTTTACTGAACTCGTTTTACTGAAAATCTATGACAGAGCTCTTTTTAAGAACACTGCTTAACTGTTAATAATATACATCACGGTACGAGCTAGAATTGAAGATTTACCTTAATTTATACTCGTGTTGGGCAAAAATTTTAGCCCAATTAGAAACCTTTAACGCGGGAATATCTACCCAATTCTTTGGATTAGTTTTCGTTGTCTTTACGATGAAAAAAAGCCGTGCTCAATTCACTTTGCAATTTTCACTTTCGGCGTAAACTCAGCGCCATTCTTACTCCAGTGGTGGCGAATATTACGTTCAAATATCACATCACTCGAATTGTAACTTACTTAATATTATTTAGAAGCGAATTACATGCACAATACGTTGATTGTGGCTGACGATGTTGCGCCATTTAGCGAAACAGCGTTATCGGTACTTACTTTTCAAGATTACTTGGCGGAGTTTCCGAAACTTAATGAACCAAAAATACGGGTGATAAACCTGTGTGATACTACCCGCTATTTAAGCCAAGGGTACTATTGTTCATTGCTAGCGCAGGCACGTAACCATTTAGTATTGCCCGGTGTAAATACCATTAACGACCTACGACTAGCAGAAGCACGCAGTGTGGATAGGCTGCCTTTTGCATTGTCGCTACCCGTGGATGAAATTGACATTCCTACTGCACCTTTATTAGTACTTTTTGGTGAAGTTAAAGATCAGCGTTTCAAGCGTGTCGCCCGTCAAGCGTTTGAAAAATATCCGTGTCCAATTTTGCTACTTACCCTGTCGGTATCTGATTCCCGTGCAGACAAAAAGGAAGGTAAAAAAGTAAGTGGTAAACATAATGTGGTTGGCTTTGCTGATATTGCTGCGAAGCCGTTTACCGCGCTAGACAGTAAACAACAGCAACAGTGTATTGCACAGTTAGAAAACTACACTACGAAACAGTGGCGTGCTTCTAAAGTAAGTAAGCGCACTCGTTGGGACATGGCTATTTTAGTTAACCCTGATGAGTCGACGCCTCCTAGCGATGAAAGAGCCATTCGTCACTTTGTAAAAGCGGCTGAGAAGGTGGGTTTTAGAGCTGATGTGGTTTCACGTTTGTCGCCTGAAGATTTGGGGCACTATGATGCGTTATTTATTCGTGAAACTACGGCGATAGACCATCATACCTACCGTTTAGCCAGAGCGGCTGAGCGAGAAGGGGTGATAGTGATGGATGATACCCAGTCTATATTGCGCTGTTGCAATAAAGTGTTTTTACAAGATGCGTTTACTTATCAAAAAGTACCGGCACCGAAAGCCACCTTTGTGTCGAATTCAGATGATGAAACCTGCGATAAGCTTATTGAAGAATTCGGCTTACCTTTGGTATTGAAGTTGCCAGAAAGTTCGTTTTCAAGGGGGGTTCACAAAGCAGAAAGCCGCGATGTGTTAAAAGCCCGATTAGTCGAGATGTTAGCAGAATCTGCCTTAGTACTGGTTCAAGAATATATTTTTACCGAGTTTGATTGGCGTATTGGTATGTTGGGCGGTAAGCCGATTTACGCGTGTCAGTATTTTATGGCGCGAAATCACTGGCAAATTTATCACCATCAAGGCGAGCGTTTTTCATCCGGTGGCTTTACCACTATGCCAACCTTTGAAGTACCGAAGCCGGTATTGCAGGCAGCAATTAAAGCAGCAAAGGTTGTGGGTGATGGTTTATACGGTGTAGACATCAAGCATTCGGGCAATCAGGTATACGTGATTGAAGTAAACGACAACCCGAGCATAGATGCTGGAGTGGAAGATAAGTATTTAGGCAAAGCCTTGTATGAGTTAGTTATGCAAGAATTTGCTGACAGACTAGAGCGGCGAGGGCGATAAGCATGAACAATGCACTTGCGCCTGAATATAATAAACTTGCACCTGAACATAAAGGTGGGGATGAAGCTGAAAAGAATGCCGCTAACAATGTTCAATTGAGAAAAGCCACGTTAGATGATGTGAAACAAATACAACACATTGAAAATACATGCTTTAAAAGCGATAAGCTGAATGTCCGTCGTTTTCGTTTTTACGTTACGGCCAAACATGCTGAATTTTATATTGCCGAGCATCACACCGCACAAGGAGTTACTCTAGCGGGTTATGGATTACTGTTGCTGCGCAGAGGAACACAACTTACTCGGTTGTATTCCATTGCGGTGTTGCCCGAAGCCCGTGGTTTAGGAATCGCTGAAAAGTTGATAGCGAGACTAGGGGAGCAGGCGTTAGCCAGGGGAAAGCGCTTTATGCGCCTGGAAGTGTCTGCAGACAATAAGGACGCTATTTCACTTTACCAACGGCTAGGCTTTAAACAGTTCGGTATGTACGTTGATTACTACGACGATCATTCAAATGCCTTGCGTATGCAGAAGGTACTGGTGACATCGAAAGCCATGTCTCACGCTATATACCCTTGGTATCAGCAAACGACTGAATTTACCTGTGGGCCATCGGCACTGATGATGGCCATGTGTTCGTTGCAAAATAACTATGGAATGAACCAGCAAAAAGAATTGGCGATTTGGCGTACGGCGACCACAATATTTATGACGTCAGGTCATGGCGGTTGCCACCCTATTGGATTGGCGCTAGCGGCACAATTGGAAGGGTTTACGGCAGAAGTTCTGATTAACCAGCCTTTGCCATTGTTTGTAGATGGCGTAAGAAGTGAGCATAAAAAGCATATTGTTGGGCAAGTAGAAGCTGACTTTTTGCTTCAAGCACAAAAAAGCAATATGGCTATTGCTACTGAAGAGTGGCGGGTTGATGTTATAGAACAGGCCCTAGATGCTGGTAAAGCAGTGGTGTGCTTAATAAGCACCTATGCATTTGATAAGAAAAAAGCACCACATTGGGTGGCTATTACCAGTTACGATGAACAATGCTTTTACTTGCACGATCCCGATGCTGACGAAGGCAATAGTCAAAACGAAAGTCAGCGTGTTGAATTTCAACACATTCCGGTGGCAAGAGACGACTTTGTTCGCTTAGCCAGTTACGGTACACGCAAAGTGCGTACGTTAGTGCTATTGTCTACAAAAGCTGCTACGTAAATAACCGGTATATTAAGTACTAATTTCTAAAGCCTTATGTAGCTACAAAGGTATGCCCAATAGCCAAGATTGCTTCAATAATAAAAGGCGCAGTTGTTTTCACAACACTAAGAAACAAAAACTAAGGTAGAGCCTAAAAGCCTTTGTTTGAGAACCTTTGTTTGAGAAGCTTGAGTTAGAAAATAGCAGCGCCTTTGTTAGTGCTTAACCTGCGCAATCGTAACTTCTTCATTTAGCGCGTTCAAGCGGCTAACTAAACCTGATAATTCCTTAACTGAACCAGAGTAGGCAAGTTGCTTGCTGGTATGTTGACCTTTCACCGCAGATTTAAAAATGGCTGTGCTTTCGAAGCAGGCTGTTTTCTTATCAAGTGCGTTCCATTCAGTCTGTAACTCGTTAGGGATGCAATGACGTTTTGCACTAATTTTGTCTTTTATTTGCAACACTTTCCCAATAAGTAATTGTGCGTCAGTAGGCATAATTATTCTTCCTTACTATTTAACTAACTATAATACTTGCGTTTTTTTGTTTTTTTCGTGGGTTATTCACGGGTATACAAGAAAACTCGTATTAAGGTTGTTGCATGGAAAGTGCCAAATTTGCATAGAAATTATTCAAAGCGCTTTTTGCGGCTACAGAGCGGCTCAGCGAGTTAGCGATAGCTGGCGTGCTGAGGCTTGTGCTTCAAGTGCCTGACTTGGCAGTAACAAAGGTAAGGGCTCCACAATAATAAATTAATCAGTAAAGCGGTAATAAAGCTGAAAATAATGGAAGATGGCGTAAGTGGCACTGACGGGCTGAAATTGCCCAACACTTTTTGCAGCGTAGACGCGTTTGAGGGAGTGGCCATATACCAAGCTTTTTCATAATAATGGCCGTGCTCTAGGGTCTTGATCCCTTGTTCTATATGGCTGAGCTTGGTGAAAAGTGCTGATTTACGTTCAGCATCTGCCCTTACCACAGCTTCGCTGTTTTGCTTTAGCGCACTTAACATTGCGCCTACTGATGAATAGCCGTGTTGCTCCGCCAATGCAGACATGGCAGAGACCTCTTCACGGGTGGCATCGTAATAGCCGCTCAAATACTGGCGATAGTGATCGGCTAAAATTGGCACTTGTAGGGCTGCAACAAACAGTGTTGCAAAAACGACTTTATCAAAAATGCGTATGAACATATAAGTGACTGACCTGACGTTATTTTTCAGCGATTAAAAGCATATAAATTTTGTTAAACCAGTCATGACAACCCTGAACTTTTACCCCTATATTTCACCTTAGTTTTTAACCTTTTAAGTCACCTTACTGTCTGGCTTAAATAGGTGTAAATAGCATGGGTGAGTTTGCTGAGCTGGTCTGAACTAATAATGTATGGAGGCATAATGTATACCAGCTTACCGAAAGGCCTTATCCATACGCCTTGCTTTACAAAATGACGCTGAATATCGGCCACGTTCACCGGGTGAACAGCTTCAACCACACCTATCGCACCTAGTACTCTTACATCGGCTACAGAAGGTAAATTGGCACATTTTGACAGTTCAGTGTGTAATTGTTTCTCAATAGCCGGGATTTGTTGCTGCCAGTGATTTTCGTTTATCAATGACAAGCTAGCATTAGCTACGGCGCAGGCAAGTGGGTTACCCATATAAGTGGGGCCGTGCATGAATACGCCAGGTGAGCCTTGGCAAACACCTAATGCAACATCTTCAGTACATAAGGTGGCTGCTAGGGTCATGTAACCGCCAGTAATAGCTTTTCCTAAACACATAATGTCTGGCGAAATGCCAGCATGTTCACAGGCGAATAGCTTGCCTGTTCGTCCAAATCCAGTCGCAATTTCATCGCAAATCAATAGCACGTCGTAATTATCACAAAGTTGCCTACAGCGTTTTAAATATTCAGGGTGATAAATACGCATACCGCCCGCACCTTGAACAACGGGCTCGAGAATAAGCGCCGCCATTTCGTGATGATGTTTTTCGAACAGTTCAGCTAAAGGTAAAATATCGTCTTCACTGAACGTCTGACCGAAACGGGTTTGTGGAGCCGGGGCAAAAAGCTGTTTGCTTAATACACTCTCAAATAAACTGTGCATGCCGTTTACCGGATCGCATACCGACATGGCTGCAAACGTATCGCCATGATAACCATTGCGTGGCGCTACAATACGCGATTTTTCAGGGCGGCCTTGGCAGGCCCAATATTGGATAGCCATTTTGATAGCTACTTCTACCGAGACTGAGCCAGAATCGGCTAAAAAGACCCGCTCAAGACCATCCGGCACCATGTCTAGTAGCGTGCGGCATAAATCTACAGCTGGCTGGTGGGTAATGCCGCCAAACATTACATGGGAAAAAGCATCTATTTGGCTGTGCGCCGCTTGGTTTAGTACAGGGTGGTTGTAACCGTGAATAGCCGCCCACCAACTCGACATGCCATCAACTAAGACGTCGCCCGTTGAAAGCGTAAGTTCTGCCCCTTTAGCGCCAACCACTTCATAGCAAGGCAAAGGGTTGGTTGCTGACGTATAAGGATGCCAAATGTGTTTTTTATCAAAATCTATATTGTTCAAAATTCAACCGTTAGTAAATCTTTTGAAATGGTCAGAGTTGACAACTCGTGTTTGCAGCATAGACTAAGCCAGCATTCTTAATTAGTAAAGGACAGTCAATGACTCTGGCTTCAGCGCCTGACGCGCAAAATAATACAATTCGTCACGATTGGTCACAAGCCGAAGTAGAGGCGCTATATGCCTTGCCATTTAACGACTTGCTGTTTCAAGCGCAGGTAGTTCACAGACAACACTTCAATCCAAACGAAGTACAAGTAAGCACCTTGTTGTCGATTAAAACCGGTGCATGCCCGGAAGATTGTAAATATTGTCCGCAAAGCGCGCGTTACGATACCGGCTTAGAAAAAGAGCGCTTGCTTGAAATTGAAAAAGTGATTGAACGAGCAAAAGAAGCCAAGCAAGTAGGCTCTACCCGTTTTTGTATGGGGGCTGCGTGGCGAAACCCTCGTGACAGAGATATGCCTTATATTGTAAAAATGGTGGAAGAGGTTAAACAACTTGGCCTTGAAACCTGCATGACACTTGGCATGTTAACCCGCGACCAAGCGGTAGCGCTTAAACAGGCTGGTCTAGATTATTACAACCACAACCTTGATACCTCGCCTGAATACTACGGCGATATCATTACCACTCGTACCTATCAAGACAGGCTAAACACCCTTGAAAACGTACGCGCGGCAGGCATGAATGTGTGTTCTGGCGGTATTGTGGGTATGGGCGAAACCGCGGGCGACAGAGCTAGCTTATTGATTCAGTTGGCGAACTTGCCGGAACAACCGCAAAGTGTGCCAATTAACATGTTGGTTAAAGTAAAAGGTACGCCACTAGCCAGTTTAGAAGATTTAGATTATTTCGAGTTTATCCGCACCATCGCGGTAGCCCGTATTATGATGCCTAAATCTCATGTGCGTTTGTCGGCAGGCCGCGAGGCCATGAATGAACAGATGCAAGCACTATGCTTCATGGCCGGTGCAAACTCTATTTTCTATGGTTGCAAGTTACTGACTACGTCTAACCCCGACACGCACGAAGACGTTATCTTGTTTAAGAAGTTAGGTATAAACACCGAACGTACTCGCGATTTTTCTGATGAAGCACATCAGCAAGTATTAGAAGAAGAAATTGCACAGCAACAGGAGCAAGGCTCTGATGCTAGCGATTTATTTTACGATGCTAGTGCGCCGCGTAAACAAAAACAGCAGCCCGCGGAGGCATAATGGCCTTCGATTGGCTTGAAGCCCGCTTAGCCGAGCGGGCTCAGCAAGGTTACCTGCGCAAGCGGGTATGCCAGCAGTACGAAAAAGACAACATCATCTGCATTGACGGTGAGCACTATTTAAATTTTGCCAGCAATGATTATCTTGGCATGCGTCAACACGAAGGTGTGTTGCAAAGTTGGGTAGAAGGCTTGGCGCAATTTGGCGGTGGTAGCGGCGCGTCGCCCTTGGTAACGGGCCATACTCAAGCGCATTTAGCCCTTGAAGCGTACATTGCCGACGGCTTAAATCGAGACGCTGCGTTATTGTTCAATTCGGGTTTTGCGGCTAACCAAGCATTATGTATGGCGCTGTTTAATGGTACTCATCATCAAGGCGCTAATAATCAAAGTGCTAGTAATCAAAACCCAAGTGCCGCGGCCGGCAGTAAACATTCCGGTGAAATTTTTGCCGATCGGCTTATGCATGCGTCTTTCCTTGAAGGCGCTATGGCAACTAAGGCCAAGTTGCGTCGCTTTAGGCATAACGATTTAGCTCACCTATCCAATTTATTAGCTAATTTACAGAACAAGGCCGATACAACCAATAACAGTGACAAGCTAGTCGTCACTGAAGGTGTATTCAGTATGGACGGCGACAGTGCCCCATTGCAGGATATGGTGGCTATAGCAAAGCAAAACAAAGCATGGCTAATGGTAGACGATGCACATGGTATGGGTGTATTAGGTGAAAACGGGCTGGGCAGCATTGAAGCGCAGGCGTTATCTCAAACCGACGTACCTATAGTGATGGGGACGTTTGGCAAAGCCGTGGGAACCGCAGGTGCGTTTATAGCTGGAAGCCAAGCGCTCATTGATTACCTAGTTAATTTTGCCAAACATTATGTCTACTCCACTGCCATGCCGCCGGCCCAAGCAGTAGCAACATTGTATTCGTTAACCCATATTGCCGCTGATTCAAGTCGAACCGACGCGTTGAATCACAATATCGCGTATTTTCGTGAACGGTTTAGTGCCCAAATTGGCCATGATCAACATGGTGATTTAAAAAACGCAGACGAAATTGGACACACACTCCAATCTCCATTGGATAAAGCTCCGTTAAATAAAGACAAGCCAGGCAGAGCCACTTCAAATGTTCACCATGATTTAGTCTTGGCTAATTCACATAGCGCAATACAACCTATTATTGTAGGCAGCCCTGAGCGCGCTTTAGCATTAAGTGATGGCCTAAAAAGTCGAGGCATATGGATCCCTGCTATTCGCTACCCTACCGTACCAAAAGGGGAAGACCGATTGCGCATTACACTAAGCGCTACCCATACCCAGCAAGATATAGACGTACTTGTTGACGCTATTGCCCTTGCGATGGAGTCGATATCATGAGCCCGCAATCTTTAGCTAAACAAGCGCCACAGCCGCTTAAACAAGATTTATCTGAGCCGCTTTGCAAACAGGGCGCGGTTGCAGTGCATGCTGCTAGTCACTCCGATGGTTTATTAGACCCACAATCAGAAAGCGGTATAAGCGAAGCGGTGATCGCGAAGCAATTTTCAAAAGCCGCAAATAAGTACGATAACGAAGCGCATATTCAGTGCGAAATTGCGCAGGCAGGGTTAAACAACTTACCTATTTCTTTAAAAGGCGACTTACTTGATATTGGCTGTGCAACGGGAGCCCATAGTGACGAACTTCAGCAACGTGGCGCTAACGTCACCGGGGTAGATATTGCACCAGGCATGGTACACAGAGCACAAGCCCGCTTCCCTGATGTTAATTTCAAGCAGGGGTCGGCACAGTCTCTACCATTTCAAAATAGCTGCTTTAGTACGGTATTCTCCTCTATGGCATTGCAGTGGTGTAACAGCCCGCAAGCAGTGGCTAGCGAACTTTACCGCGTACTTAAGCCATCGGGCATGGCGGAAATTGCCATTATGGTGAGTGGTTCTTTTTCTGAGCTTCAAAAAGCGAGAAGTGTTGCCCAACTACCTGCTGCGGTAACACGTTTGCCCGAAGCTAGGTTGTGGCTTAATTCGTTTCTTGGGGCTGGGCTGCGGGTTAGCCGTCTTATTAATAAAGATTATGTTGATGAGCACCAAGATGTACTTTCTTTACTTCGTTCAATTAAAAACGTAGGGGCGGGGGCTACGGGCGCTAAACAGCAATCGCTGTCACGTAGTGATATTAAGAAATTGTCGTTGGCCTATAAAAATATTAGCGCTGTCGATGGCGTGCTACCCCTTACTTACAAAGTGTGTCATTTCAGACTAGAGAAACCATGAAGCAGTATTTCATTACCGGAACCGATACCGAAGTAGGTAAAACCTACGTTACTTGCCATCTACTAAAAGCCGCTGAAAGCGCGCAAAAAACGAGCTTAGGTTATAAACCTATTTCGGCAGGCTGTGAAAAAGTGGGAAACGACTGGGTAAACGAAGACGCATCTGAAATTCAGCAAGCAAGTAGTATTAAACTGCCTATTAGTTCTATCAATCCTATTACGTTTGTTCCGCCGATTGCGCCGCACATCGCAGCTAAAGAAGCGGGCGTAACATTAACCAGTGAAGCTGTGGTTGAAGGGCTAGTTCGCCTGCAACAAGAGACTCCAGATCTTTTGTTGATGGAAGGAGCGGGAGGTTGGCGATTACCGTTAACCGATACGCTGTTTCTTTCAGATGTGGTTAGCGACTTAAAAATGGACGTGATTTTAGTGGTGGGTATGAAGCTGGGCTGTTTAAACCATGCATTACTTACCGCGCAAGCAATTCAAAATGACGGGCTTAATATTGTAGGTTGGGTAGCTAACGATATCACCGGTTGTATGTCTAGATATGATGACAATTTAGCTACGCTTAAAAACGTTATGCCAGCACCGCTGCTGCTGGAAGTGCCATTTTCAAGCGCGCCAAGTACCGAAGCGCTACAAACTGCTATTCAAAAGCTCTGTTAAATTTTCATTTGGCGCGATTGGGCGCTTTTCGTTACCTAAAAATATAAACCCGCCTTTCTCACCCACCAGTGTTAATTGCTGCTTGGACAAAGAAAGAGCGGTACCTTCACGAATGGCTACCACGGGTGTGGTGGGGTTTAGCACCGTAAATTCAGCCAATCGCTGATCACGTGTTTCACCATTGTGCCCCGGCGGGTGATAATCGCTGTAGTGCGGATTCAACTGAAAAGGAACTACATTGAGCGCATTAAAGCTTTCTGGCTCAACAATTGGCATATCATTGGTTGTTCGAATGCTTTGCCCACAAATATTTGAGCCCGCACTCCAGCCAATATATGGCGTGCCTTCAGCAATGGCGTGCTGAAGTGGTTCCAATAAGTTTTGTTGGTATATAGTATGCATCAAATGGAAGGTATTTCCGCCGCCTACTACAATGGCTTGATTATTTGCCTTTGCATTATTAATAGCCTTTACAGGGTGATCAAAGGTATGAATCCCTGTCACATTACATTCTGGCAGGGCTGTTGCGACAGCTGAAACATAGTTGTCGTAGCTTTGTGTCACTGCTGCGTAGGGAATAAATAGTAGGTCGCGAATGCCACCTAAGTGTGCAAGAATAAGGCTTCTCGCATGTTCAAGGTACGCTTCGTCGCCCTGACGAGAACTACTTAACATTAATACATGTGCGGTCATTACTGCTCCACAATTTTTTTAAACGGCGTTATTTACGTGAAAGTTAACATAAAGTTTAGCTTAGTGCCGTTATTGGTTTTAAAGGAATTTTTATATGGGTCAGAACACATCGGTGTTATTCGTTTGCTTGGGTAACATTTGCCGCTCACCTACGGCCGAAGCTGTGTTTCTTGCTAAGGCCGCTCGAGCTGGTTTAAAACTAGACATAGACTCTGCAGGAACCCATGGTTACCACATTGGCAAACAACCCGATAAACGCTCGCAAGCAGTTGGCGTAGAGCGTGGTTATAGCTTTAAAGGCTTAAAGTGTAGACGGGTAGATGACAAAGACTTCGAAAAGTACGACTACATTCTGGCGATGGATAATAGCAACTTAGACAATTTGCGTGAAATGTCGCCGCCGGAACACCACGAAAAAATTCACTTGTTCTTAGACTTCGCTAACAGTGAAGATAAAGAAGTTCCCGACCCTTATTATGGCGGAAAGCGGGGCTTTGAATTAGTGTTAGATTTAATTGAAGAGGCCTCTGACGGGCTAATTGCACATATTCAACAGAGCTAGATATGCACACTGTGTTAAAGGGAAGGGCTGCCACCTTCCTACTTTGTAGTGTTACCTTCTTGCTAACCGTTGGTGTGTTAGCCACGGTATGGCTAACCGATTCACCCACGGCATTAAAACAACACATCACACTACAGCTTCAAATTCCGCTTATCATTACCGCTATCTTAGTAGGTAGTGTATTAGCAGTCAGTGGTGCCACCCTTCAAATAGTATTGCGCAATCCGTTGGCAGACCCAGGTATTATTGGTATCACTAGCGGCGCCAGCCTAGTGGCTGCATCCCTGTTGTTACTTACTCCTTTGTGGGCACAGCCTTATCTTCATTACATACTGCCTTTAGGCTGCTTTATTGGTGCGCTAATAACAACGTTTGTTATTTATCGTCTTGCTAGAAAACTTCTGGGTTCTGCGGTTGCTGTTATTTTATCGGGTATTGCTATCTCTACCTTGAGTGGGGCAGTTATTGCTTGGTTGTACATGTTTAGTGATGCCCAATCATTGCGTAATTTAACGTTTTGGCTGATGGGAAGTGTCTATCAAACCACGTGGCCTATTTTATGGGTAAGCGGCCCACTAATTGTTGGTAGTTTATGGTATCAAATACGCCAATCTGCAAAATTCAATCGCCTGTATGCTGGAGATTTAGCCGCGTTAAGTAGCGGCGTGAATGTGCAACGACTTACCGAACGTAGTCTTATTGCTACCGCCGTGGGGGTAGGGGCGGCGGTGTCTATTGCGGGTGCTATTGCCTTTGTTGGGCTGTTAGTGCCCCACATTCTTCGGCTTATTCTTGGCCATGACAATAGAATACTGTTACCAGCAAGCGCGTTATGTGGCGCCAGTTTATTACTTGTTGTGGTGCTCATGTCTGAACTTACGCGTGCGATAACCCTGCCGGTATCGATGATCACTGCCACCCTCGGTGGCCCTTTACTCATTTGGGCATTACTTAAAGGGCAGCTTCGATGAGCCCAGTTATTTCATTGCGCAATATTAACGTGAACAAGCGTTTAACGAATATCACCCTTGATATCAATAAAGGTGATTGCGTCCATATTTTAGGGCCGAATGGTGCTGGAAAATCTACCCTTTTATCGATAATGGCAGGCGTATTACCCGCTGAACATGGCGAGGCTTTACTGCTAAAACAACCCCTACCTCAATGGCCTCTAAGTGCATTGGCAACATTTAGAACCTTATTAGCACAGCAAAGTGAAGCTGTATTTGCGGTATCAGTAAGAGAATACCTTTCGTTTTTTTCAAGTGAGCAGGCGTTCGAACTTCCCAGTTTGTTAGAGGCCACACTGGAAGTAACGGGTTTTTATCAAACGCCCTTAAACCGACTTTCAGGTGGAGAGCGTCAGCGCGTTGAAATTTGCCGTGCACTGCTGCAAGTTTGGCCTGCCATTAAGCGGGGGGAAGCGCTTTTATTGTTAGATGAACCCTTGCAAGGGGTAGATATTCGCCATCAATACGCATTGATGGCGCTGTTTCAAGCCTTATGCAATAAAGGGAATACCTTAGTGCTAAGCAGTCATGACATTTCATTAAGCGCAAACTATAGTTATAAAATGCTGCTCATGAAGTTGGGTACTAGCGTAAGTTTCGGTTTACCCGAGTCGGTATTGTCGGTTAAAAACCTAGAACATACCTTTGATTGTCATTTTGCAGTGAATAAGCGCGACGACTTTCTAGATATTCAAGTTTGCGCACCTATTGTATTAGATCAAATGTGGTAAAATGGCGCGCATACAGATAAGCGCTCATACAACGAGATTAACGTTTGCCTAAACGTAAAAACACTTAAATCAGGAGAACCCCTTGAGTAATTGGCAAGTAGACAGTTGGAGGCAAAAACCTATCCTTCAACAACCAGAGTACGATGATGCGGCACAACTTAAACAAGTAGAGCACACGCTAAGTACATATCCACCGCTGGTTTTTGCCGCTGAAGCCCGTGATCTTCGCCGTCAACTTGGTGAGGTTAGTTTAGGTAAAGGCTTTCTGCTTCAAGGCGGTGACTGCGCCGAATCGTTTGACGAATTTAATGCGCCAAAAATTCGCGATACCTTTAAAGTATTGCTTCAGATGGCCATTGTTTTAACCTTTGCAGGTCGGTGTCCAGTTACAAAAGTGGCTCGCATGGCGGGTCAATATGCTAAGCCTCGTTCATCAAACTTCGAAACCCGTGATGGTGTTACATTGCCAAGCTACCGCGGCGATATCATTAATAGTTTCGAGTTTAACGAAGCGGCTCGCCGCCCCGATCCGAACCGTTTGATTGAGGCGTACCACCGCAGTGCATCGACGCTTAATTTACTTCGCGCTTTTTCTCAAGGTGGCTTAGCCGACCTTCATGAAGTAAATCGTTGGAATATGGCATTTGTTGAAAACAACCCGCTTAAAGAGCGCTATCATGATATGGCCGTGCGTATTCAAGATACGTTATCGTTCATGGATGTGATTGGTATTAATTCCCAATCTAGCCCTACATTGCACGAAACGTCATTGTTTACGTCGCATGAAGCATTACTGCTTAACTATGAACAAGCCCTCACGCGAATTGATACGCTAACGGGTAAGCCTTACGATTGCTCTGCGCACATGATTTGGATTGGTGAGCGTACCCGTCAGCTAGACCATGCCCATATTGAGTTCTTCCGCGGTATTCACAACCCTATTGGTGTGAAAGTTGGGCCTAGCATGCAAGAAGACGAACTTATTCGTTTGATTGATGCGCTTAACCCGAATAACGATCCAGGTAGATTGACCCTTATTACCCGTATGGGGGCTGATAACTTAGCTGATAATTTACCTCGCTTATTGCGCCGCGTTAAAGCAGAAGGTAGACACGTAGTATGGAGTTCAGACCCCATGCACGGAAATACGTTCTCTGCATCAAGCGGTTACAAAACTCGTAATTTTGATGCCATTTTGCGTGAGATTAAACAGTTCTTCCAAGCACATAGCGATGAAGGCACACATGCTGGTGGTATTCACCTTGAGATGACTGGCCAACACGTGACTGAGTGTACTGGCGGTGCATATGAAATTAGTGATGAAGACTTAGCGCAAGCGTATAAAACCCAGTGCGATCCGCGTTTAAACGCCGATCAAGTACTTGAAATGGCGTTCTTAGTGGCAGACCATTTACGCAACGCCTAGTTGAATGAAAGCCTTATCGATGTAGTGGTAAGGCGTCATACTAAAAAGGCTAAATCGACTATCGATTTAGCCTTTTTTAATGTTTCTTATGTTTACTTAATCTTTAAGAACTTCTGCTCGCTCAGCTTCGGTCAAAATTCCCGTAAATATGGTTTCCCGCCTAAGGCTTGCTGTACGTTCATCTTCGGCGAGTAGCAGCGCTGTAAATACCTCAGGTTTATGAATAGTTTCTACAATCCCTTGCCATAACATATAGCTACCGTAACGCATCATGCCACTTTCATAACGAGCCTCTAACGTTGCTTGAACGTTAGTTATGAGTGAAGGTTGTGCAACGACTTTTTTAGCAATGCCTGTGTGCAGGCGCAATATTCGTTGATCGATAGCCTCACGTTTTTGCTTTCTTGGGCGAGCGAACATGGCTAGTCGTCATTAAGTAGAGGCTCAACAACTGACTCTAATCCATTTAGTTTAATTTCGTACATGAGCGCGAGTTGCTGCCCCAGCTTTCCTTCGGGAAAACCTTGTTTGTTAAACCAAACTAAATAAGGTTCTGGTAGGTGAAACAGGCGTCGTCCTGCATACTTTCCGAATGGCATGGTTTGGTTGATTGCACTTTTTATTGCTTCTGGATCCATATTGCTCAAAATTACTTTAATGTCGTTAGGTTGTTAGAGTGCCTACAAGGTGTCAATATTCTCGTCTGCGATGAACAGGTATATGCACTAGTGTTCACGGTTTGAATATGAATGTCGAATATACTGGATGGGTACATTCGGTAAGAGCCTCAAGCCGCATCACTTCTTTAGTATTCATTGGCCCATTTCTTCATGATTTGAATCTCGCTGCTGAGTAGCCCACAGCCGATTGTATATACCTTGTTGTGCTAAAAGAGTCTCGTGGGTGCCATGTTCGGCAATCATGCCCTTGCTTAACACTAAGATGGTATCGGCATCGACGATAGTAGACAGCCTATGGGCAATAACCAAGCTAGTATGCCCCTTTGCGGCGTCTCGCAGCGCGCCTAATATCGCTTGCTCAGATTGACTGTCTAACGAAGAGGTCGCTTCATCGAATATCATTATTGGCGCACCTTTTAATAGCGCACGAGCGATGGCAACTCGCTGTTTTTCGCCGCCAGAGAGTTTTAGCCCACGTTCGCCTACTGTTGTGTCTAGTCCGTCTGGCAAGCTTTCAACAAATTGGGTTAAATGCGCAAGCTTAATAGCATGAGTAACTTCTTCGTCGCTAGCATCAGGGTTGCCGTAACGGATATTTTCTACCAAGGATGTATTAAACAACACGGTATCTTGAGGAACAATACCGATATGGCTTCGTAAACTGTGTTGGCTAAGTTCGCGAATATCCTGCCCGTTTATGAAAATGCCACCCTCGGTGGGGTCGTAAAAACGAAACAGCAACTTCATGATGGTGGATTTTCCAGCACCACTTTCGCCAACCACAGCAATCTTGGCGCCTGATGGCACCTCGAAGCTGATTCCTTTTAAAATAGGCCGTGCTTGCTGATAGTGAAATTGAACGTTACTAAAACGTATGCTCGCCTGTTTTGCTGAGAGGTGGGTAGCATTGGGTTTATCTTCAATTGCGGGTTTTTGGGATAGCAGGGAAAACAAGTTTTGAATGTTCGCTAGCGAGCCACGGATTTCCCGATACACAAAGCCCAAGAAATTGAGAGGCATAAATATTTGCATGGTGAAGGCGTTAATTAGCACGAAATCACCAATGGTCATCTCGCCTTCCATTACGCCATAAGCTGCATTCGCCATCATGGCTGTCATTGCTAGGGCAATAATGCTGGCCTGTCCGCCATTTAAGGCAAACAGTGATAACCGATTTTTACGCCTGGCTTTTTCCCAGCCAGCTAAATCTGTATCGTATCGATTTGCTTCGAAGCGCTCATTGTTGAAATACTTTACGGTTTCAAAGTTAAGTAAGCTGTCTACCGCGCGTGAGTTGGTGGTGGAGTCAGCTTCATTCATTTGCTGCACAAATCGCGTGCGCCAATCGGTAGCTTTCATCGAAAACATGACATAGCTGATGACACTGACCACAATGATCATCGCAAACGACCAGCCAAACTGAATCAATAGCAATATCACGACTAAGCCAATCTCTAAAAGGGTAGGCACGATGTTAAACACCATAAACCGCATTAAGAAACTTACGCCATTTGTGCCACGTTCAATATCTCTTGATAAGCCGCCCGTTCTGCGGTTTAAATGAAAGCCTAAATCTAGATTGTGCAGATGATTAAATACCTTTAAACCTAGCCGGCGCATAGCGCGTTCGGTGACACGTCCGAATAAGGTGTCTCGTACTTCGCCAAGTAAAACATTGGTGAGCCTAAGTGCGCCGTACGCAATAATTAAGCTGATAGGTACGGCAATGGCCAGTGCTTCCACATCCCCATTTAAACTATCTACCGTGTATTTGAGTACATAGGGTAGACCAATGCTGGCAAGTTTAGCGGCGACTAAGCACAGTAACGCTAATGCTACCCTACCTTTGAACTCAAGAAGGTAAGGCCACAACTGCTTGAGCACTTGCCATTTGATAGGCTCATTTTCGTTTAGCGGAAATCGATTTTTTCGCATGGTGTAATATTGTTCTCACTGCATATTTGTGACGGTGTAAAACGAAGACGTTAACGGAAGGCAGGAAGGAAAGCCCCTGCATAAAGGTGAATTGTGATAGATTAACGAACTTTAAACTACATTGTTTACGGTGAACCGTTATATTTATTTAAGAGAAATAAGTTAACGGTACGATAAAACGTTCTAATTTATGCGTTATCAAACATTTCATTCTTATTTGCAGCCGCGTAAACTGGCGAAAAGACATCATAGTCTATTTAATCACATTATTTGTTTTACGTACCCCTAAAGGGAGAAAATTTGTTAGAAGATAGCTTTGGGCGACAATTCCATTATTTGCGTTTATCGGTAACGGAGGCGTGTAATTTTCGCTGTCAGTATTGTTTGCCTGACGGCTACCAAGGTCCTTCCAGTGAGCATTTTCTTTCCTTAGGCGAAATCAACACGCTATTGAGTGCCTTTTCAGGGCTGGGTACGTCAAAAGTCCGCCTTACTGGCGGTGAGCCAACACTTCGCCGCGACTTTCTCGATATTTTAAGTGCAACGGCAAATACTCCCGGCATAAAGCGAGTGGCCATGACCACCCATGGTGGTCGTATGGCTGAACATGCTGCCGCGTGGAAACAGGCGGGTTTACACCAAGTGAATGTCAGCATAGATAGCTTAGATCCCAGGCAGTTTGCGGCAATTACAGGGCAAGACAAATTAAAGCAAGTGTTAGCCGGGCTGGACGCTGCGGTTGAGGCTGGTCTTGATGTAAAAGTAAATTCGGTGCTGCTAAATGATTTTTCTGATGCACGATTGAATCGCTTCCTTGATTGGCTGAAAACGATGCCTGTCACATTGCGGTTTATTGAGTTGATGGAAACCGGCGATACTACTCATTTCTTTAAAGCGCAGCATCAAGGTGGAACCCCACTTAAGCAAACGCTTATAGATGCCGGATGGCAACCCATGGTTAGACGAAAAGATGCTGGCCCTGCACAGGAATTCTTTCATCCTGACTATGCCGGTAAAATTGGTCTTATCATGCCGTACAGCAAAGATTTTTGTAAAAGTTGTAATCGACTTCGCGTTGCCGCCAATGGTAAATTACATTTGTGCTTATTTAGTGAGCACGGTATTGATATGCGACACCTATTAGCCGACCAAGATGTAGTAGGACTACAACAGTTTTTAGTTGAGTGCTTAGGTGAGAAGCATGCAACGCACTTTTTGCATGAAGGTAATACTGGAGCAACGAAGCACTTAGCTATGTTAGGTGGCTAAATTTACGTTCGTTGCGCCAAAAAATACGAAAGCAGCAGTATAAAGTTGCTTGTAATAATGATTGGAAAGGGAAATCTATGTTTATTGAAGATAGCGCGCGCCTGTCTTTCCATTATATCACCGACGCTGATGTAGAGTTCCTGTGGGAGCTTGATCAAGATGAGGAAGTAATGCGATTTATCAGTGACGGTCAGAAAACATCTCGTGAAGATATTACCAACACCTTCGTACCACGCTTTCAAGCATATTCAAATCCAGCCCTTGGCTGGGGATTATGGCGAGTGCAAGAAAAAGAAAGTGAAGAGGATATTGGCTGGGTTTTAGTTCGGCCTTTTGGCTTTTTCACTAAAAATCCTGAGATTGATAATATTGAACTTGGCTGGCGTTTCAAACAAGCCAGTTGGGGGAAGGGATATGCCACAGAAGCAGCGATGCAAGTGAAAGATGCCCTGTATCAAATTGGTATCGACAAATTTTGTGCTATGGCAAAACCTGAAAATTTAAATTCAATCAAAGTGATGGAAAAAATAGGCATGACCTTTAGCCACGAAATTGAATATAAAGATAATCTTTATCAAGAGAAGGTTGTGGTTTACACCACCTGATCTAATAGCCCTTTAACCGTTTCGTAGCGCTGACTTTGTTCTTCAGATAGAGAAGCACTTTCCAGCGTAAAGCGGCACCTCTTCATTACCGCGTTCATATTGCCTTCCGCTTTACCTTCACGAGAGCGTCGCATTGCCGACGCTTGCAGAAGGTTTAACGCAATGGCAGGGTTTCGGGGCATAACCCTAAATGCTTGCTCGAAGGTTTTGTAAGATTTTGCCAGTTCGCCACGCTTATACTGCACTACCGCCACGTCATTGAGGTTTTTAGGGCTTATTGATATTGCTGTTTTCTCTTCAACTTCTTGGTTGATATAACGGCTAAGTAAACTGTTTGGTGCATCCAACTCTTTTTGCCGTAACGTCGCTTTATCGAGTAATTTGAGAGCGCTCCCTCTTAATCCTAAATCGTGAAACGCTTTTGCGGAATCAAGTAGCGTTTCGACAGACTGTTCTTCCAGGTTATCAATATCTAAGGCATCAAGCAGATCTTTTGCTTTATCGTTTTCATCTTTTAGATAGTGAATTCGTGCGCTAATAACTTGCAGTTGGTGGTCAAGATTCACCTTTGGGTAGGCGCTTTTTAATTGGCGCAGATATTCATTGGATTGCTTGATAATTTTGTTTGTTTGCGAGGTTTCTGCCGTCATCGCAAAATCAATACCCGCTCTGGCAACAGACAAGTACATCTCAGGGGTGTCGTGCACTGAATTCTTACCGAAACGAACCACTTTTTTTGCGCTGTTAAATTGCCCTTCATAGTCGTGGGTTAGCCTAGCAAGTTGCACTGCAGTAATATGACGCATCACATTTCGAGGTGAAATGTCGCTGGCCACATTCACACATTCCAGCGCTTCATCATACGCTTCTAACTTAATTTGCAGCTCTGCTAACAAATCATATGCGCTCAGCATACTTTCAGGTTGTAGCGCTAGCTGAATAAGGTCTCGTTCTGCATCATCAAATTCATCTAGGTGAATGTAACATTGAACGAGGCCAAGCTTTGCCCAAGTAAAATTTTGAATATTGATGATTGATTGGTAAAAGAGCTTCGCGTTTTCAAACTGTCTATTCAATAGCAACAAGTCACCCTTCGTTTTTAGGGCTAACGGGAAGTGTTCAGCGTTCTTAGGCTCAACTAAAATAAACTCTAATTCTTTAAGTGCCTGCTCAGGATTCTGCTCATCCATGTAACGATAGACATCGTGAAACATTTTTTTACGGGTGACGACTTTACTAAGTCGTTTATCTAGTTCGTTAACGGAAAATGGTTTTGCTAAGAATTCGTCAGGTTGCATCTCGATTATTGCATGGACAACATCAATGGCAGTATCGGCACTAGTAAAAATAAAACCGGTAGTAAGAGGAATAATCTTTTCGGTTTTCAGCTGCTCAAATAAATTATAGCCGCCTTGTTCTTGCCTTAAGTCATAAGCACAAACAATGACATCGTACTGCCGAGTGCGCAGTGAGGTAAGGGCGTACGCAGCACGGTCTACATAATCGATATGTTGGAAACCAAGTTGCTCCAAAGCATATTTCATATGGCTTTTTGCCAAAGCCTGATCTTCCGCTATTAATAAACGGGTTTGTCTTGCCAACTGTAGGTTCATTACAACCTCGTATATGCGTCAATGCTTACTCGTGTAAACAACCTAGTAGGAGTTTAGTAGAAGAATTAACTTATCACCATTGTTAAATAGTGTCCTAAAGATTGCGGTGCACGGCATGAAAAACAGCTAGAGGGCAGGGGAAATGAGTTTTCTTTTGAAAGAGTGGTGGACGTCTGCTGTGGTTCCTAACGAAGTTATCGTAACGAAGTTATCGCAACGAAGTTGTTGAACCAGTGATTTTTGATTGTATAAAGATAAAGAGAGATGGTGGGCGCTGCTGTGGCTCGTAACGAAGTTATTGAACCAGTGGTTTTTGATTTTATAAAGATAAAGAGAGTGGTGGACGTCTGCTGTGGCTCGTAACGAAGTTATTGAACCAGTGATTTTTGATTTTATAAAGATAAAGAGAGTGGTGGACGACTGCTGTGGTTCGCAACGAAGTTGTTGAACCAGTGATATTTTATTGTATGAAAATAAGAAAGATGGTGGACGCTACTGGGCTTGAACCAGTGACCCTCGCCTTGTAAGGGCGATGCTCTCCCAACTGAGCTAAGCGTCCGATATATCAGATTTGAAGCAAAAAGTGGTGGATGTCTGCTATGGTTCGTAACGAAGTTATCGCAACGAAGTTGTTGAACCAGTGACTCTCGCAGTACACTTTCAAAAAAAGTGGTGGACGCTACTGGGCTTGAACCAGTGACCCTCGCCTTGTAAGGGCGATGCTCTCCCAACTGAGCTAAGCGTCCATCTTGTTTATTATCTTGCCTAAGCAAGTGGGGCGGTATTATAGAGTCGGTTCTCATACTGTCAATAATAAAATGAAAGAAAAATGACTGTATGCCTGAAAAGTGAACATTTTGGGCTTTTTTTATCTGAATTGATGAAATTGTAAGCGTGATGCGACGCCATGCTATCAAACAAGACTTCATTAAAGCATAAATATAAGTTTCTATTGGTAGCTATATACCAAGCAAATGCATCGTGCTGCTTTTGTCGTGAAGCGGAGACTGGTAGAATGCGCGCAATTTCACAATCTAATAAAGATAGAGAGTTTTTATCATGTCGGTTGTAACACGATTTGCACCAAGCCCTACTGGCTACCTTCACGTTGGTGGCGCCCGCACCGCTTTATATTCTTGGCTACTTGCTAAAAACAATGGCGGAGAATTTGTACTTCGTATAGAAGATACAGATATTGAACGTTCTACAGAAGAAGCAAAGCAAGCAATTTTAGATGGCATGCAATGGCTTGGTTTGACTTGGGACACCGGTCCTATCTATCAAACCGATCGTTTCGACCGATATAAAGACCTTATCCAACAATTGTTAGACGAAGGTAAAGCGTATAAGTGCTTTATGAGTGCAGAAGAATTGGATGCTATTCGTGAAGCGCAAAAAGAGCGTGGCGAAAAACCTCGTTATCCTGGCACATGGCGTGATCGTACCGATCACCCAGAAGGCGAACCTTTTGTTATTCGCTTTAAAACGCCATTAGAGGGCACGGTTGTTATTACCGACCACGTACGCGGTAAAATCGAAATTAACAATAGTGAATTGGATGACTTAATCATTCAGCGCACCGACGGCACGCCAACTTACAATTTTTGCGTTGTAGTAGACGATTGGGATATGGGCATCACACACGTTGTGCGTGGTGAAGACCATATCAATAACACGCCCCGTCAAATTAATATTCTGCAAGCATTAGGTGCACCTGTACCCGAATACGCTCACGTATCTATGATTTTAGGCGATGACGGTAAAAAGTTGTCGAAACGTCATGGTGCAGTAAGTGTTATGCAATACCGTGATGATGGCTTCTTGCCTCAAGCGGTACTGAATTATTTAGTTAGGCTAGGGTGGTCACATGGTGACCAAGAGATATTCACTCTTGATGAAATGATTGAGTTATTCAGTTTAGATGCAATTGGCCAGTCGGCTTCTGCATTTAATACTGAAAAATTAATTTGGTTGAACCAGCACTACATTAAAAGTCTACCAGCCAGTGAAGTGGCCACACACTTAAAATGGCACTTTGATGGCTTAGACATAGATTTAACTGCGGGGCCTGCACTCGAGTCTGTTATTGCTATTCAAGCTGACAGAGTAAAAACGTTAAAAGAACTTGCTGAGATCTCTACTTACTTTTATCAAGATTATGAAGAATTTGATGCTAACGCTGCCAAAAAGCATTTACGCCCAGTAGCACGAGGGCCGCTAGAGCGAGTAAAAGAGAAGTTGATGGCTATTGAAGCGTGGGAGCCGGAAAATATTCAGGCTGCTATTAATGCAACAGCTGAAGAATTAGAAGTGGGTATGGGTAAAGTAGGGATGCCATTGCGTGTTGCTACCACCGGAAGTGGCAATTCTCCGTCTTTAGATGTAACCCTTAATTTGCTGTCAAAAGAGAAAGTTGGCGAGAGAATCGACAAAGCGCTTACTTTTATAGCAAACAGAGAAAATTCATAAAAAAACCGTTGACATAAATGGGGTGGATGCCTAGAATGCGCCCCGCTGTCACGGAACAGTCACACAATAGTGACTATGACACAACGGGGCCATAGCTCAGCTGGGAGAGCGCCTGCATGGCATGCAGGAGGTCGGCGGTTCGATCCCGCCTGGCTCCACCAAATCTAACTGCAAGTTTATATTGCGGTTTAGGCTGAAGGTTTTACCTTCGGGCATAAATTGTTTTGTAAGGATAAGGTCGTTCGGTTCGCGGAGCTCACCTCTCCTTACAAAAATGATTGATTGTAAGGATAATGTCGCTCAGCTCGCAGAGCTCGCTTCGCCTTACAAAAAATCTCAAAAGCGTAGCTTTTGAGTTAAGTTAGGCCGGTAAT
>NZ_JAGGDM010000014.1:0-96736 GCF_017653625.1 Alteromonas sp. K632G | reverse complement strand
TGTTTTTGTAAGGATAACGTCGCTCAGCTCGCAGAGCTCGCTTCGCCTTACAAAAAATCTCAAAAGCGTAGCTTTTGAAAGAAGATTTTTTGTCCCCATCGTCTAGAGGCCTAGGACACCGCCCTTTCACGGCGGTAACAGGGGTTCGAATCCCCTTGGGGACGCCATATCGTTAAGCCAACCTTCGGGTTGGCTTTTTCGTTTCTACAGCTTAATTCCTGCCGTTCTTATCGATATTCCACATACAAACTAATACCAACTTGATAATATAGCCGTGTTAACAAAGAGGTTATTTATGCAAAATTATCCTATCGGCACGCCAGGAAAACCTTGGGGTGAAGAAGAGAAAGAAGAATGGAAACAGCGCCAAACGATTAAGCGTTCGTATAATGATGAAGTGCTTAAGCAGTTAGGCAGTATTCCTGAAGGGTTTGAATTAAAGCAGTATGGCGCGTTGCCTTACGATGAGTCTCGATACCCTTTGTATGCCGTAACTCCTGAAGGTATGCCTAAAGATATTGATGCAACCAAGCCTGCGGTGCTAGTTACTGGAGGGGTACATGGGTATGAAACCAGTGGTGTACAGGGCGCGCTTCAGTTTATCAATACTAAATTAAGTGACTACGCAGAAGATTTCACCATCATTGTCGTACCGTGCGTTAGCCCTTGGGGTTATGAGACTATCAATCGTTGGGATCAGTATGCGTTAGATCCTAATCGTTCATTTTACCCTAATTCTCCGGCACCTGAGTCAGCCCAGCTAATGGCATTTGTTGAATCGTTGAACTTACCATTTTCATTGCATGTCGATTTACATGAAACCACTGATACGGACAACAGTGAGTTTAGGCCTGCATTAGCAGCAAGAGATGCAACGACTCATGATAATTGGAATATTCCTGATGGCTTTTATCTGGTGGCTAATACCCAGAATCCACAAAAACAATTTCAGGAAGCTATTATTGATGCAGTTAAGCAAATAACTCATATCGCGCCTGCTGATGAAAGTGGCAAAATTATAGGTGCTGACTTACTGTCTGAAGGTGTGATTTGTTACGACAAAAAAGCATTGTATCTTTGCGGTGGAATGACAGATGCAGCTTATGTAACCACAACAGAAGTTTATCCTGATAGCGCTAATGCAACGGCTGAAAATTGTAACGCTGCCCAAGTGGCTGTAATCACCGCAGCGTTGGAATTTATAAAATAGACGTTTAGATGTTTGAATGTTTAGACGTCTAGATGTATAGTTAAGCCTTCTCGATGAGGAGGCTTACGTGTTTACATTTTCTGCATTAATTTATGATGGTTATAAACAACAACTAGTGACGGGGGATTATGAAGATAAAACCCAGTTCGACGCATTTTTAAATGCGAAGTTCGGTGTGCATCTTTGTATGTGGAGCGCCAAAGAACCTACGCAAAAAGTAATTGATGCTATGTTACATGCCTCTCCCGTCGCTAAAGATAATGCCAGTAATAAGCCAAACCTTAAGGCCAAGTATTAGTGACTATAGTTTCACTCTGTATTGCCAACTGTAAACTTGACGAAGACGATGTATGCACCGGATGTAAGCGCACCATCAAGGAAATTACCAACTGGTCGAATTACAGCACACAGCAAAAACAAAACATCCTCACCCGCCTAGAACAACAAAAGTTGGACACACACTCAAGTTAAGGTTGGACAGTCACTCAAACAACAAAAGTTGGACACACACCTAAGTTAGGATTGGACAGTCACTCAAATTTGGACAGTCACTCAAATTTGGACAGTCACTCAAATTTCTCCCAGTAACGCATTAATATGTATAAAATCGGACAGTCAAAAAAACGTACACAAACTCTGCTCGACACTTAAATAGCATGGTCATATAACCCGCACTTTGCTACACTCTCGCGCCCATTTTAATCACTCATTTTTAGCGAAATTTTAGTTATGAAAATCATGCTGGCGCCTATGGAAGGTGTTGTCGACCATTTAATGCGAGATATGCTTACTCATGTGGGTGGGTTCGATCAGTGTGTAACTGAATTCGTTAGAGTAGTGGAGCAAAAACTTCCCAATAAAACCTTCTACAAACTATGTCCCGAACTACATAATGGCGGCAAAACCCCTAACGGCGTGCCTGTGCGCGTGCAATTATTAGGGCAGCATCCACAATGGCTGGCAGAAAATGCTCATACTGCGGTTGATTTGGGTTCACCGGGTGTAGATTTAAATTTTGGCTGCCCTGCAAAAACCGTCAATAAAAGTAAAGGCGGGGCGGTTCTGTTAAAAGAAACCCAAGCTTTGTATGACATCGTAAAAGCGGTTCGTGATGCCGTACCAGCCTCACAACCTGTATCAGCTAAAATTCGGTTGGGATTTGAAGATAAATCTCTTGCCGTAGAAAATGCTATCGCTATAACCGAAGCGGGCGCATCTGAGCTAGTTGTGCACGCCAGAACAAAGACGGAAGGCTATAAGCCGCCAGCTTACTGGGATTGGATCGCTAAAATAAAGCAAAATACCGATATTCCATTAGTGGCCAATGGCGAAATATGGAATGAAGAAGACGGCAAGCGTTGCCAGGAGCAATCCGCCTGCACCAACTTA
Source organism: Alteromonas sp. K632G (assembly GCF_017653625.1). NCBI lineage: Bacteria > Pseudomonadati > Pseudomonadota > Gammaproteobacteria > Alteromonadales > Alteromonadaceae > Alteromonas > Alteromonas sp. K632G. Next base: position 94,137 of record NZ_JAGGDM010000014.1, on the reverse strand, counting down.
ATGGTAGGTAGGGGGGCACTTGCCATGCCAAACCTAGCAAGGTGTATTCGTGATGGCGAACCGCCTATGGCATGGGAAGATGTGGCCGCGTTGCTTATCCGCTATTCGGGCTACGAAATCTACGGCGATAAGGGCAAATACTACCCAAACCGAATAAAGCAGTGGTGTGGCTATTTAAAAAGGCAGTACCCTGAAGCTGAATTATTGTTTAACGACATCAGGCGATTATCAAAATCACAAGAAATTGTAGATGTATTAGCCAGGCAAGCCTCACACTAGACTATTTAAAACATATCAACCGTGGTGTTTTGTTGATGTCGCTTAAAAAAACTAAAACCTAAACGTCTATTGAAGATATCTTCTGGCATTAGCTATGTTGGGTTTTCTGCCATATTCGCAAGCTGATGCAAACACGCAAATTCGCTCAGCAGAGCCAATAGGGCCTGTAAATTTCCTTTCTAGTTTGGTTGAAAGGGTAATCCATGAATTATTAGAGAGTTTAAGTCTGTCCAAGATAGGCTTCATTTTCTGAGGGATAGCACCCTTCTTGTCTGGTCGCATAACGCGACCGGTTTCATCTACAAGCACTAAGTAGTCGCTCAATTTGAAAGGTAGGCTTATTTCATTAACCGGAACTTGGTCATTAAATGGCATAAGCCGAGCAGGTACTTTGTTTACTTTCAATGCGTTAATTCTGTATTGAATACTGGTAAAGTTTGATTGTTCTGATGTTTTGGCTATACCGGCTCGGATGGGGTTTAAATCGGTATAGGCCATGGTTACCGCTAGCGCATTCTCCGACAATATTGCTTGGCTCTTAAATCGGCGCTCCCAAAAATATCCAGTACATTCATCTTCTTTGTTAGCTTTTCGCGCAATAAATTCATTAAGCAGGCGCATAAACCAACTTACGCTATATAGCCGATGCCGATAAATTTCGCTTAATTCTTCAACTTTTTGAAGCTCTACTTCAGAAAGTGAACCTCGACTTTCTTCATCGAGATACCGTTGGACTAATGAGGGGCAGCGATAAAAAGACTTCCACCGAAGTAACACTTCATCCATGCTCCAGTGTTCAGCTCTCGCTTTCGCTATATGCACCACAACATGGGTATGATTGTGCATTACTGCATAGGCACACAAGTCAATCGCGAAGGTTTTCGTGAGCCTATGAAGTCTATCTACAATCCACTGTCTGCGATGGTTGTAGTTTTTGCCAGTAATAGCATCAACGCCACAAAGGAAAGATTGCCGCACACAACGTGATGTGCAGTGATAGTAGGGTGTAACTTCTAAATTGACTTGCTTGTAACGAGGTAGCGGCATTTCCATATCTCCGAGTGGTTCGGAAATAATTATGCTGGAAATGCGGTAATAAACTACTGTGCTTAGGGCGGGTTTTCAATTAAACGTAAGTGTCGATACGGGAACCCACTCTACTGTCAGAGGCAGGAGCCGCTTGTTGCGTCTGTTGGGGCGCACTTACTTCAGTTTGCTGACTAGCACGTTGTTGAACCTGTCGTTGAGGTTCTTGTTGTGGCGACTGAAGTACATTCGATACTGGCGTTGACGTTGATGATGAAACGTCCATAACAATCTCCAAATTAAGTTGTTACTTGTTTTCGCATTTACATTCTAAGTTTAAGAGCATAGCACACGTTATTGATTATTCATGATCAAAGGCGTCAGTTTTTCGAACATAAATTCGACAATCATAGGCTGAGCTTTTGCGTTAGGGTGAATACCATCACGTTGCATCAAGTCTTTTTGAAGTGCTATGTCCTCAAGAAAAAAAGGAATTTTTGTAACTTCATGTTGCTCTGACACGGTATCAAAAGTGTCGCTAAACATTTGTGTATAGCGTTTACCGTAATTAGTGGGTATCTGCATGTCTTGCACAAAAACGGTTGTATTGTCCGATTTTGCTATGCTAACAATTGCGCTCAAGTTGTTCCTAATCTTACTGATACTGTGCCCTTGCAGGCCATCATTACCACCAAGTTCTACTAAAATATGGCTTGGCGTATGTTGTTCAATTAACCTCGGAAGCCTAGCTAAACCGCCATCAGTGGTCTCACCGCTTACCGCAGCATTTACAATATCGATCGATATATTCTCGTCACGCCAGCGTTTTTGTAACAAACTCACCCAACCTTCTTGTTGATCTAACCCATAAGCAGCAGATAGGCTGTCACCTAGAATCAGTAATTTAGCTGAATTATTGGGGACGATGGTATCGGTCTGATCTGATAATGCAGATAACGGTATTAATAAAAGCAGTGTGAACAAAACGGCGCTGCGAAAACGATAAATCACGAATTAATGACCCCTATATGATAAAAACATCCAAAGTAACTAAGTCTGTAAATACGAGCGAAGGTAAGCTTGAGATCCTTCATCCTATCTCTTTTGAAGTCAAGTCCGGTGAGTCCGTTGCCATTATTGGTGCGTCAGGTTCAGGAAAATCTACTCTGTTGGGGCTGTTGGCCGGCTTAGATGAAGTTTCCAAAGGCGAAATTCACCTTGATGGTGAACCACTGCATACCATGGATGAAGAGGCTCGCGCTGTACTTCGGGGGCAAAAAGTAGGGTTTATTTTTCAAAGCTTTATGTTAGTGCAAAGCTTAACCGCTATTGAAAACGTAATGCTGCCAGCCGAAATTGCGGGTTTAGATAACCCTAAGCAGATGGCGAGTAAGATTCTTGAACAAGTAGGCATTGGGCATCGCGCGAGTCATTACCCAAATCAACTTTCAGGTGGTGAACAACAGCGAGTTGCTATTGCGCGGGCTTTTATTACTTCACCTAAAATTTTATTTGCCGATGAGCCTACTGGAAACTTGGATGCAACAAACAGCCACAAAGTCGAAGAGCTCCTTTTCGCGCTCAATCGAGAGAAAGGTACAACATTGGTACTTGTTACCCACGATAACGAGCTTGCCGCTAAGTGTGACAGGCAGTTAACCATGCAGGCGGGTGTTTTGACAGAGTCGACCCCAGTATCGCCTCGTCAGCGCTCAGAGGCTGTTTAGATGGAGGCCCTATAAATGAGCATGACATCGACCTTGGCATGGCGATTGTTTCGGCATGAGGCGAAGCGCGGAGAGCTTACCATTATCTTGTTGGCAATTGTATTGTCGGTAGGCGCGGTATTGTCGCTGTCGTTATTTAGTGAGCGATTGCAAGGTGCGCTAAAAGAGCGTTCAGCGGCTTTTATCGCAGCTGATGCACAGTTGCGCTCTGATACACCCATTGATGAAACTTGGTTTCAGCAGGCTCGAGATGGGGGGCTTAACACGGCAAAGCAGGTGACTACTCGGTCGATGGTCTTTCATCGTGACGAAATGTCATTGGTGGACCTTAGGGCTGTAAACGAGAATTATCCGCTGAAAGGCACGGTTAATATTGCTGATGTACCTTTTGGACAAAAAGAAGCGGCAACAGATTTGCCCAAGCCAGGCGAAGTGTGGTTGCAGTCTCTGTTGTTTCAAACTCTGAAGCTTAGTTTGGGAGACAGTATTGAAATAGGCGATGCTGAATTCACTGTAACCAAAGTGTTGGTTGATATACCTGATGCAGGGTTCAGTGTATTTAACACCGATCCAATCGCTTTGATTAGACTGTCCGATTTGGATGCAACGGCTATAACCGGGCCTGGCAGTCGGGCACGTTACGTGGGCTATTTTGAAGGCGAAACTAGTGTTATTAGTAATTTTTACGACTGGCTCAGCCCTAAATTGCAAGATGACTTACATAATTGGCGTACCGTTGAAGATGACGAATCGGCCATTGGACGTTCGGTAGCCAGTGCTGAGCGGTATTTTTTATTGGCGAGTTTACTTGCCATAGTGCTTGCAGCGGTTTCCATTGCGGTGGCAGCCCAGCGTTACAGTCAACGTCATTTCGACCCTGTCGCTATCATGAAAACACTCGGTGCGACAAAGCAAGTCATTCGCCGTATCTATCTTCTTCAAATTCTATTTATTACTGGGCTAGGCATTATTATTGGATTAATAATGGGCTTCATTGGCCAGCAAGTTGTGGTGTGGTTAGTTGCTGAACAAGTTGATGTGGCGTTATCTATTTGGCATTGGCGGCCAGTGCTAATCGCTGTTTTCACAGGGGCAACCTGCTCGTTATTGTTCTCGCTTTATCCATTGATGCAGTTGTTTTCAATTCCTCCACTGCGTGTGCTAAGGCGTGATTTAAGCACTAATTTACGTTCTCGGACCATTCAGTATGTGGCCTCAGGCGGTGCGATATTTCTCTTGATGTGGATTTATAGCCAAGATTTGATGATCAGCCTTATTTTGTTTGGCTCTGGCGTGGTTTTAGTCGCGGGGCTGCTAGGCGCAACCTTTTTGCTGATTGCAGCGGGACGTAAATTCGGCTCAGGAAAAATGGGGCCTTGGCAGCTTGCTTGGGCGCGAATTAAACGCCGTTCAATGGAAAATAGTGTTCAGCTGATTAGTTTTTCAGTCACTATCATGTTGTTGCTAGTTGTATTGGTTATGCGCAACGACATGGTATCGCAGTGGCGCTCTCAGTTGCCAGAAGGTACACCCAATTACTTTTTGATTAATATCACTGGCGATCAAAAAACAGAATTGGACACACACTTCAAATCAAACGGAATTACCATCGAAGAGTTCTATCCTGTAATACGAGGGCGCTTCGTTGCAGTGAATGATGACAGTGTAAATACCGAAGTATCTAAAGAGGAAGATTCAAATACTGAAGGTAGACAAGGACTTGGACGTGAAGCGAATTTAACTTGGAGTAATTCGTTACAAAAAGAGAACGAGATTACCAGTGGTACATGGCATGGTGACAACCCTGATGCATTAGACGAAGGCGTATTCGCTGTTTCAGTTGAAACCGATGTAGGCGAGCGACTTGGTATTGAATTAGGCGATATGCTCACATTCAATGTGGGCAGTGAAATCGTTAAAACTAAGGTAACAAGTTTTAGAAAAGTGAACTGGCAAACCATGCAGCCTAACTTTTTCTTTGTTATTCAACCTGAGGCCATGGCGTCATTCAATCCTACTTACATCACCAGCTTCTATTTACCCGAAGCGCAGAAATCACAACTAACCACGTTGTTAAAGCCATTTGCGTCTATCACCATGTTCGATGTTGATGCGCGAATTAATCAGCTAAGAGATATTGTTAATCAAGTGTCGGTGGCCATTGAGTTTATCTTAGTGCTGGTGCTTGTAGCAGGCAGTTTAGTGTTAATAGCCCAGGTTCAAGCTAGCATGGATGAAAGACGACAAGAGCTGGCTATTTTAAGAACGCTTGGGGCGAAAGGCAGTTTAATTCGCAAAAGCGTGGTGTTCGAGTTTGTCATCATAGGTGTTGTTGCAGGTTTCATGGCAGCGCTCGCCAATGAGCTCAGCTTGTTTATGCTGCAAACCAACGTGTTTCAAATGACTGCAAGTCTTCACTTAGAGTATTGGGTAATTGCACCGATTGTCGGGGCAATTGTGGTGGGTGCTTTAGGTGCAATTGGCTGCTGGCGGTTACTTACCTTAAATACTTCGGCACTGCTTAGGAAGATGGTCTAAAGGATGTATAGCTGTTGAAAGTTAGGAAAGACCGTTTTAAAGCGTAAGGGAGATGAAAGCGGGATGAAAGGGACAGTCACTCGAAAATAAGTACAAAAATAAATCGGACAGTCACTCAAGTGAGTATCTGAAGTCGGTACAAATAGTCGTACGAGTCACTCGATTAAATGTTGCGATTAAATGTTGGACACACACTTAACTTTGAGTGTGTGTCCAATTTCGTTCTGTGTCCCATAAAGCCGGTTGGTTCAAGTTCAAGTTCGAGTGTGTGTCCAATCCTGTATTTGCTTCCGAACGTCAGTGCTTATAAATTGCATCCAACGCCCCTTGCAAAGTAGGGTAAGCAAACGTGTAGCCTGAGGTTACGAGCTTTTCAGGGAGCACCTTTTGCCCTTTTAAAATCATATCAGACGATTCACCCATCGCTATTTTTAATACAAAGCCTGGAACGGTAAACAAGCAGGGCCTTGAAAGCGTTGCCGCTAATGTGTGGGAGAAGTCTTTATTAGTTGTAGGAGATGGAGCCGTAAGGTTGAACGGCCCATGGCAACTATCATGTTCAAGTAGGTAAGCAATAGCTGACACCATGTCCTCAATGTGGATCCACGATAAATACTGTTCGCCATTTCCTATTTTGCCGCCTAATCCTAGTTTGAAGGGCAGTGCCATTTTCTCTAGTGCTCCGCCATTTTCAGCTAACACTACACCGGTTCTTAGCGTACAAACCCGCGTTTCGTCGCGGGCGACAGAGGTAGCGATAGCCTCCCATTTGGCACAAAGGTCGTGTGTGAACTCTTCATGAGGGGGCGTTTGCTCGGTAACATCAACACTACCTTTACTGCCATAAAAACCGATGGCCGAACCAGAAATAAATACAGGTGGTGGGGTGCCGGCACTATTGATTTTCGCGACAAGTTTAGAAGTAATATCCCATCGACTATCGCAAATTCTTTGCTTTTGCGTGTCTGTCCAACGTTTGTCGGCAATGGGTTCGCCAGCCAAATTGATGATAGCATCGAAAATTCCAATATCATCAATGTCACTCACATCTGAAACAAACGCTACATTGCTACCCAGCAGGTGCTTAGCTTTTTTTGGGGCTCTTGTTATGACAGTAAACTGATGCTCGCCTTTAAACTTTTCAATAAACGCGCTACCAATGAGGCCAGTGCCGCCTGACATTAAAATTTTCATACAATGTGCCTATAAGAATGACTATAAAAGTGCTTATCAAATGTCGCGCAAAAAACAATCAGCCGGTTTTATTGCACGAAAGCGTTAGCGACACCGAATCAGAAAATCGCAATGCATGCGGCTTATCCACCTCAACTTCGGCGTAACGTACTGATGAGTGTTCAGCAGCCAAGCTTAATACGTCGGCGGTGAGCTTTTCGAGCAATGAAAATCGGTTGTCCTCAACCAGCTTGATAATGGCCTTGGTAATCACCTTATAGTTTAGCGCGTCTTCCATATTGTCGCTGTCCGTCGCTCTTTGGGCATCGTAATCAATCTTCACATTAACGATAACGTCTTGTTTGTTGGTGATTTCATTTTCGTTAATACCAATATAAGTTCTCAATCTCAGGTTTTTAATTTTAATTGTGGCTAAGTTGAAGGTCATTGTATTCTCGTATTTGTAGTTATGTATAAGTCACTGTAAAGTGTCTGAGTTTTTTATTAGGAATGAAGCATAAAAATGTCCATGGAATTGCGCTCACCCATAGCGAAAGTACTTATTGTCCTCGCATGTTTAGTCGTTGTGATGGCGGGGATAAAGTCCGCTAGTACGATTATGGTACCTTTTTTCTTATCAATATTTATCGCTATTGCGTGTAGCCCAATAATTCATTGGACCGGACGTTTTGGTGTACCTAAATGGCTTTCTATTACTTTAGTAATACTAATAATTTTAGTCTTTGGATTTCTTCTTGCTGGTCTAGTAGGACAGTCTATGACGGAATTTAGAGAAAATCTTCCACAATATAGGGAACAGCTCGATACCGAATTTTCGTGGATTATAGAAAAGCTCGCACAATACAATATTAACGTTAACCAAGAACTGATTGCTACCCACTTAGATCCTGCCACCGCGATGTCGGTAGCGACCAATTTTATTAGTGGTATGGGCGGCGTATTGTCGAACTTATTCCTTATATTGCTAACGGTTATTTTTATGTTGTTTGAGGCAGACAGCATTCCAAAACGACTGCACATTGCATTGTCAGACCCCGACATGAAATTAAAACACATCGACCGTTTCATTCGTTCTGTAAATAGCTATTTGGCTATTAAAACCTTGGTGAGTTTGGGTACTGGGTTAATTATCGGTACGTGGCTTTATGTGATGGGAATAGACCATTTCCTCTTGTGGGCGGTATTGGCATTCATGTTGAACTTCATCCCTAACATAGGCTCAATAATTGCTGCCTTACCAGCAGTACTTATTGCTTTTGTTCAATATGGGTTAGCTTCAGCAGGCATGGCGGCGTTAGGTTTTGTTTTAGTTAATACAATTATGGGAAATATGGTAGAACCAAGGCTGATGGGTAAAGGCATGGGGTTATCTACTTTGGTGGTTTTTCTGTCTTTAATCTTCTGGGGATGGTTATTGGGTACGGTGGGAATGCTACTCTCTGTACCTCTTACTATGGTGGTGAAAATAGCATTAGAGTCTCGAGAGGAGAGCCAATGGCTTGCGGTGTTATTGTCTAGCGCGGGCGATAAAAAAGGGAAAGCTTAAACCGGAAACTTCACAATAAAGCGAGCGCCGCCAATAGGCGCGCGTTCGATAAGTAGTTTACCTTGGTAGATGGCAATAAGGTCGCTGACTAGAGCCATGCCTATGCCTTGCCCGTCGGCGTAAGTATCTAATCGGGTTCCACGCTCTAACAGGGCTTGTTTCTTATCTGAAGGTACGCCGGGGCCATCATCATCAATGGTCAACACAGCCCAATTTCCTTCGTTTTTCAGTGCAACTAATACCTTTGAGTCAGCAGCCTTACAGGCGTTATCTAACAGATTACCTACCATTTCCATAATATCGGTTTCGTCGGCTTTTATGGCGACATTGTTGATGGCTTCAATTGTTATCGATAATTGCTTATGCTGATATACCTTATCCATAGCGTTAGCCACTTTTTGTGTGATAGGTAACAGAGGAATAGCCGCTTGCCACCCCGTCTTACCAGCACTAGCACGTTTTAATTGGCGTTGAATAATTTGGTCAATTTGATTTAAAGATTCAACGGCTTGTTTGGGAAGCTTTTCAACCCCTAAAGCTACAGCCAGTGGTGTTTTTAAACTATGAGCAAGGTCACCTAAGCTGTTTTTATAACGAGCACGCTGCTGAGATTCAGATTCAATCAGTTCGTTGATTGACTGTTTCAATGGGTTAAATTCAACAGGGTAGTGGGCGTCAAGCTGTTGTTTCTGTCCGCTAGAGGTAAGTGAAATTTCGCTAATAAGCTTTCTTACTGGCATTAGCACAAGGCTGATGCCCACAATTATTAACACAAGCAAACCGCCGGATAAGATAAGCAACCAACGCCAGACCACCGATATAAAAGTTTCGCGCTCTTCATTAAACAGGTGTTTATTATTAAAAATATAAAAACGAACTGGCTCGAAGTTGCTTTCTGAGGCAAATTCAGCCGTAAAAGCGTAGGCGAAATAATCGGTATCATTGTCGAAATTGGCTATATACGATTCAACAAAGAGCTCGTTACCCACGTTCACGTTTAAATTCGGGGCAGGCAATGTGTAATCTAATGCTGAAGCCGACTGCCACACTACGTGACCGCGAAAAACAATCACACCCAAATAGCCAGAGCCAGGCAAGTTAAGTTGCTCCTCGTATAAAATCTCTGGCATAAAGGGAATGTCGTCATCTAGCTCGAAAGCCGAGAGTAACCCTAGGTTCATGAGTCTAAGTTCACTCATTTTGGCTTGGGTTAAGCTTGTGGTATAGGCGTCATCTAAAATAACCACAGTAAGCGGTGCAAATAGGGCAAGTACGCCCATCGCTAATAAAATGCTCCTTATTCTCAGCGACAGTTGTTTCATAGATTGCGGTTGATCCTATACCCACGTCCGCGTAGAGTTTCAATGGGTTTAAAGCTATTTTCTGGATCTAGCTTCTTACGCAATCGGCCAACAAAAACTTCAATGACGTTACTATCAAGATCAAAATCTTGATCGTAAATATGCTCTGTTAACTCTGTTTTCGAGACTACTTTTTGCGGGTTCAGCATTAAGTATTCCATGACTTTGTATTCGTACGCAGTCAACTCGAGGGGGGCATCATTTACAGTGATTTCTTCAGCGACCGTGTCCAGCGAGATAGGGCCGAACTGTATAACAGGATTTGCTTGGCCAGAGGCGCGGCGAATCAGTGCCTTAACCCTTGCCAGCAATTCTTCATTGTGAAAAGGTTTGGTAAGGTAATCATCCGCTCCTGCATCCAAACCTTCAACTTTTTCCTGCCAGCGATCACGAGCGGTTAAAATAAGTACGGGGCAGCGTATGTCTTCTTGCCTTGCATTTCGAATAACTTCGAAGCCATCCATTTTAGGTAGGCCGATATCAATAATAGCTAGGTCGTAAGCATACTCATTGAGTAGATAAAGCGCGTGCTCGCCATTGTCGGCCAAATCTACACTGTAGCCGTGTTGCTGTAATAGGCTATCAAGCTGGGTTAGAAGGCGGCTGTCGTCTTCAGCAATGAGTATCCGCATGTTAATCCTTTGAATTCTTCTTAGAGGTCTTCACTTTTCCAGAGCGCTTGTCTACATCAACAGAAACAACTCGCCCCGACTCCTTTAAAACTTTAACGCGGTATTTTTGGTTAGTCTGGCTTACACGAAGCACACGTCCAGATTCTGCCTGACGGGCACGTTCTACAGCTTGGCTTTTACTTAATTCACCACTTTTTTCCTGCTGCGCGAAGGCACTACCACCACTGCACATAAACAGTGTTAGCACTAAAGCCACAGCGCGAAGTGTATTCACCATATATCCTCACCAAAAAAGCAGGCAAAGCCCGATAGGAACCTAGTATAGAGACCGGAGCTGAACCATTACTGAATATCTGTGTAAGTCTACCTTGCCAAATAGTGCGTGTACATAAAGCGATAACAAGAATGATGTTAAGGGCTAATGAGGTTATGAATGTGGGACAGTCACTTAAGTTTACAAGCAATTCAACAAGGTACTAGATTGGACACACACTCCAATTTCAACTTTTCGGGTGACAAAAGATACTCGTACTTGAGTGACTGTCCAATATGAAGGGCTAAGAATAAATGGGCTTAAATTAAAGAGAGTGTCTAACTTTTCTTTCGAATTTAAGTGTGTGTCCAATCTTAGTCGGTGTGAAAAACTTACCGCAAGAGTGAACAGGTTATAGGTAGTAGTAGCAAGAGTTTTACTCTTTCACAAAGAACTCTGCCTATTCAGCCCCTATGTGGCCTGGCCTGTAGCGTCTAGAGATTTTCTGGCACGTAGTGTGAATTGTAATTGGGTAAGTTTATTCAAATGTATGCAACGGAGGCAATATGTCGCACGATATTAAAACGGCAATGTGGGAAGCTATGTCTAGCAGTCCAAATGTAATGGTAAGCCTTACTAGTAAAAACACGCACGCTGAACCAATGCGTGCCCAGCTCGATAAGCATGCTAATAGCGAGTTTTGGTTTTACACCACAAAAGATAATCGCATCGCTGAAGGTGGCGAAGCCATGGTACAGTTTTCATCAAAAGGGCATGACGTGTTCGCATGTATTCGCGGAACATTAGTTCAGGAAACTCGTCAAGATATTATCGACAAGTATTGGTCTAACGGCGTAGAAGCTTGGTACGAGAAAGGTAAGGACGATCCGAATTTACTCATGCTGCGATTTAATTTGGCGGATGCCGAGATTTGGGAGGCTGACCCATCCCTTAAAGGAATGTTTAAATTGATGACCGGCAAAACCATTTCACCTGATGAAATGGGCGAACACGATAAAGTGACTTTGTAGCTAGAATGCTCAAATGAGTGTGTGTCCAATTTAGACTCTAGCATTCAGTTAGCCGAAGACATCATTGGAGTGCCTGTCCTAAATTGAAAATGTTTTCGAGTGTCTGAATTTGCCAGAATATGAGTGTGTGTCCAATTTAGACTCTACAATTTAGACTCTAGCATTCAGTTAGCCGAAGACATCATTGGAGTGTCTGTCCTAAATTAAAAATGTTTTCGAGTGTCGGAATTTGCCAGAACATGAGTGTGTGTCCAATTTAGGTTTAGTCAGTGGAAAACGTAATTGGAGTGTGTGTCCAATTCAGATTCTCCAATTTAGATTCGCACACAAAAAAGCCTGAAAGGAATGCGTTAGCATTTCTCTCAGGCTTTTTTATGAGCGGTAATCAAGTTGAGTGCTCAATTGACGCTGGCTATTCATGAGGCCGAGTCAGTTAACATCACGATTGCTACTGTACCTTTGCTAGTTACAACAAAACGTAGAGTAGGTACAGGTCGATAACCGCTGAGCGTGACCGCTAAGGAAGCACTTTCTTGTAAGGTTTAACAATTACACTTTCGTAAACACCCGCTTCAATATACGGGTCAGCATCTGCCCAAGCTTGTGCCGCTTCTAGCGATTCAAATTCTGCAACCACCAATGAACCTGTAAACCCTGCTGGGCCAGGATCCGGGCTGTCGATAGCAGGGAAGGGGCCAGCTATAACTAACCTACCTTCATCTTTTAACGCATTTAAACGTGCTAAATGCGCAGGGCGGGCCGCTAAACGATTTTCCAAACTGTTTGCCACATCGGTAGCACAAATCATATAAAGCATATAATGACTCCTTAACCCTTAGCAGTAGCGGCTTTCATAGACTGCACAAACTCACCCAATGCACTTAGCATAGCATCGTTGTTGTCTAAGTTTGCTGCAATCAGGTTCACTGTAGCAGAACCAGAAATAGCGCCCGCTGCACCAGCATCAATGGCCGACTTTACTTGTGCTGGCGTAGAAATACCAAACCCAAGTAGTGGAGGTGCACATTTATGTGCCGTTAGACGCGCAATCAACTCAGCGGCAGGAATTTCTACAGCAGTTTCAGCGCCAGTTACCCCAGCTCTACCTAATAAGTAAGTATAGCCTTTCGAGTACTCACCAATTTTTTCCATAGTTTCATCGGTCGCATTCGGTGGAGCTATCAAAATTTGTGAAATGCCATTGGCATCGGCTGCTTTTTGGAATGGTGCAGCTTCGCGAATAGGCACGTCAGCTACTAAAATAGAATCTACACCTGCATCACTGGCCTTTTTATAAAAGCCATCGATAGACTGCGCCATCACAAGGTTGCTGTACAGCAACAAGCCAATAGGCACTTGTGGGTACTTACTGCGTACGCGCGTCAACAATTCGAAACAGTTGGCAACGGTAACATTACTCTTATGAGCGCGAATACTCGCCGCTTGAATGGTAGGGCCATCGGCTATTGGATCTGAGTAAGGAATACCAAGCTCTAGTGCATCAGCACCACTTTCAACCAATTGGCAAATAATCGCTTCAGACTGCGCTAAATCAGGGTCGCCTATCATTACGAAAGGTACAAACGCGCCTTCATTTTTTGCGTCTAGGCGCGTAAACATTTCTGCATATCTTTCCATTACAGCTTGTCCCCTAAAATTTTGGTTACGTGAGCCAAATCTTTGTCACCACGGCCAGATAAATTCACCACAATAATGGTTTCTTCTTCTGCTTCGTCGGCCATATTTAATGCGTGTGCTAGGGCGTGTGAAGATTCAAGCGCGGGAATAATACCTTCTTTGCGTGCAAGCAATTGGAACGCGTTAAGTGCTTCCTCATCGGTAGCGGCAACGTACTCAGCACGGCCAGTTTCGGCTAAATAAGCATGTTGAGGGCCAACTGCTGGGTAATCTAATCCGGCAGAAACTGAATAGCTCTCTTCAATTTGTCCTTCGTGGTCTTGCATAATGAAGGTATAAGCGCCGTGTAATATACCTTTAGTGCCCGTCACAATAGTGGCACCGTGCTCTTTGGTGTGCACCCCTTTACCCGCAGGTTCAACGCCTACCAGGCGTACAGAGGGTTCGTCGATGAAATCAGCAAACATACCAATAGCATTAGAACCACCACCTACACAGGCCACAACAGCATCTGGTAAACGGCCTTCTTTTTCTAGAATTTGTGCACGTGTTTCTTCGCCAATCATACGGTGGTATTCACGTACAATAGTGGGGAATGGATGAGGGCCTGCTGCCGTACCTAGCAGGTAATGCGCGGTATCGTAATTAGCAGACCAGTCACGCATGGCTTCGTTTACCGCATCTTTAAGTGTGCCTGAGCCAGCGTTTACAGGAATAACTTCTGCACCCATTAGTTTCATACGGAAAACGTTAGGCGCTTGACGCTCAACATCTTTTGCACCCATATAAATACGGGCTTTTAAGCCTAATAATGCGCATGCTAACGCTGTAGCAACACCGTGTTGACCGGCGCCCGTTTCGGCAATAACTTCGGTTTTACCCATACGCTTAGTCAATAACGCCTGACCGAGTACTTGGTTTGTTTTGTGGGCACCGCCGTGAAGTAAGTCTTCTCGTTTAAGGTATAATTTTACCTTAGGGTTGCTCACCAAGTTGCGGGTTAGCGTCATTGCTGTTGGGCGGCCTGCGTAATCTTTTAATAACCCCAAAAACTCTTCGTTGAAGCTAGGATCATCTTTCGCATCTAGAAACGCTTTTTCTAGTTGGTCCAGTGCAGGAATAAGTAGCTCTGGCACATACATGCCACCGAACTCTCCAAATTTTGTATCTAATTGATTCATGCGTTGTCCTAAGTGTTAATAGCGGCGACAAATTGAAAATAGCTCGGCTAATTTTTCAGCCGACTTTTCGCCTGGGGCACTTTCTACCCCTGAATTTATGTCGATGGTTGCACAACCCACGTCAATGCCTTGAGCAATGTTGGTTGCGTTAATTCCACCGGCTAGAATGATTTTTTGCTTGTTGGCTATATTGTCTAACAATCCCCAATCGAAGCTTTCTCCTGTACCGCCCTTGGCATTACCTACTTGGCAATCAAGCAGTACATAATCGATATTTTCATCTTCTAATAACTTAGGTAGCTGTTCAGGCAAAGCGCCTTTCACGCCTTTGGCTTGCCATATTTCACAACGTGACGGCAGGGCGTCTTTCAGTTTTGCTCGATATGTTGCATCTTCGCTGCCATGTAATTGAACGGCGGATAGCGAAAGCGTTGTAGCTAACTTAGCAACATGGTCTATGTCATGATTCACAAACACGCCCACGTAATCGCCTTCAACGGTTTCTACAATATCTTTTGCGACTGATTCGGCCACAAATCGAGGTGATTTTTCAGCGAAAATTAGCCCGCCCATGCTCGCGCCACTTTCAAAAGCAAGTTGGGCCTGTTCAACACTGGTTAACCCGCATACTTTTACCGAACCGTAAATTAAGCTTTGAACGGCGCGTTTCAAATTAGCTTGCGACATAAGTGCACTGCCTACCAAGAAGCCTTGACAAAGCGGGCTTAAGCGCAATACGTCTTCATGGGTATAAATACCCGATTCTGAAATTACCACAAAGTCGTGTGTGGCACTTTCCAGCATAGGTACCAAGTGTTCTGTGGTGGCTAAATCGGTTGATAAGTCGCGCAGGTTACGGTTGTTAATACCAATAATGTTTGCTTCAAGAGCAATGGCGCGACGCATCTCTTCTTCGTTGCTTACCTCAGTAAGAATATCTAACGACAAGCTATTGGCTACGGTAGCAAGTTCACGATACTGCACATCGTCTAACACGCTTAGCATGAGCAATACGGCATCGGCATTGTAATGACGCGCTAAATAAACCTGATAAGTATCAATAAAGAAATCTTTGTTTAATACAGGCTGTGCTACACGTTCTGTAACGTAGGCCAAATATTCAAATTTACCTTGGAAATACTTCTCGTCAGTAAGTACTGAAATGCCCGCCGCATAGGGTGTGTATGCGGCTAGAATTTCGTCTAGGTCGAAATGTTCGCGAATAAGCCCTTTTGAGGGGGAAGCCTTTTTGCACTCAAAAATAAAGCCAGCATTCGGTTCATTCAGTGCATCAAACAAGCTTTTGTTCGAAGGCACTAAATCTGCTTTAAAGCTTTCAAGCGGCAAAGCCGATTTTCTGGCATCAACTTCAATGCGTTTATCGGCAACAATTTTTTCTAGCACATTAGGCATCAGTGCTGACCTCCTGACTGATTTTGGCAACCTGGTTTAATACTGCCAAAGGTTTTGCATCTTTCATTGCTTGCATGGCCATCTCGGTGCCATCTTTAAATGAATCGGCGGTACCGGTAACTTTAAGTAGTGCGCCGCAGTTCATTGCAATGGCAGCGCGATGGGCTTCCTGGCCTTCACCGGCTAATGCAGCTTCAATGTATTTCTTGTTTTCTTCTGGCTCACCGCCCTCAATGGCCGATAATGGGTATGAGGAAAGGCCAAAGTCTTCAGCGGTGACGGTTAACTTACGAATGTCACCATGCTCAAGATCGTAAATAATAGATTCACCATGCAGAGCAAGTTCATCTAAGCCATCGCCGTGAACAATCATGGCGCGATGTTGGCCAAGAAGCATAAGGGTTTTTGCGTAAGGTTCAAGCAGTTCGGGGGAGTAAACGCCGAACACACCATGTGTTGGGCCCGCTGGATTGGCAAGTGGCCCTAGTATGTTAAACAAGGTTCTGGTCTTCAGCGCAGCACGGACGGGGGCTGCGAAACGCATGCCAGCGTGATATACCGGCGCAAAAAGAAATGTGAAATTTGCTTCATCTAAGCATTTTCTCGACAATTCCGGCGTAATTTCTAAGTTTAAACCAAATTGTTTAAACAGATCAGCAGAGCCTGATTTACTAGATACGCTTCTGTTGCCATGTTTGGCCACTTTCACACCACATGCTGCTGCCACCACCCCTGCGGCGCTCGAAATATTAATGGTGTTATGTCCATCGCCACCTGTGCCAACAATGTCGGCAAATGGGTAAGTGGGTGCCGGAAACGGCTTGGCGTTGGCAACCATAGCACTGGCTGCTCCGGCAATTTCACCCGGAGATTCATGCTTGATTTTTAGTGCTGTAAGCACCGCGGCAATAACGGCTTCGCTTTGCTCACCGTGCATAATACTGTTGAACAACGTGTAAGCTTCGGTTTGAGACAGCGCCGATTGTTTGATGAGTTTTTCAAGTAATGGAGTAGCGTCAAACATGGCTTTATCCTTGTTGCGTTAAATAGTCGATGCTTTGCTTCAGCAGCACACTACCTTGGGCCGTTAATATCGACTCAGGGTGAAATTGAAAGCCTAGCATTTTATCAGTTTTGTTAAACACGGCCATGACGGTTTCAGTTCCATCATCGTTAACACAAGACGCGCAGGGCTCAAGGGCGTCAGGTAGTGTTTGTGCGGCTAACGAATGATAACGAGCTACATGTAATGGCTGTGGCAAGTCTGTAAACATGTCTTTTTCTGAATGGGCGATAGCAGAACTTTTACCATGCATAACTTGCGTGGCGCGGCCAACAATACCGCCATAATATTCAACAATGGCTTGATGGCCTAAACATATACCCAGTACCGGGAAAGTACCTGCTACTTTTTCTAGTAAAGCCGGCATACAGCCCGCTTCGCTTGGGGCGCCAGGGCCTGGCGACAGCATTAGCAACACAGGGCTCTTGGTGGCTTGTTCTTGCATTTTTTCAAATAACATATCTGCGCACACTGTGTTGCGATATACGTTTATTTCTAAATCAAGCGCACGTAATTCATCTACCAAGTTATACGTAAAAGAGTCGACATTATCGAGTAGGAATAGGGTGGTTTTGTTGCTCATAGTCATACTCATGCTTGATTCTCCGCTTCCACTTTGAGTGCTGCGGTAACCGCGCTAATAACCGCTTGCGCTTTTGCACGGGTTTCATCGGCCTCAGCTTGTGGAACTGAGTCGTAAACCACTCCGGCGCCTGCTTGTATGAAAGCTCGGCCGTTTTTCACAAATGCCGAGCGAATAACAATACAGGTATCCATGTCACCTTGTCCGTTTATATAGCCTACTGCGCCGCCATAGCTACCACGACGTTTTTGTTCTACTTCACGAATCAGCGTAGCGGCACTCACTTTCGGCGCACCCACTAAGGTGCCCATGTTCATGCACGCTTGATAAGCATGTAGTGCATCTAAATCGTCACGAAGTTGGCCAACAACACGGGAAACAAGGTGCATAACATGAGAGTAGCGGTCTACTTTCAATAAGTCTTTTACAAAGCGGCTTCCCGGGCGGCTTACTTTTGCCACATCGTTTCGCGCTAAGTCGACTAGCATAATGTGTTCAGACTTCTCTTTGTTATCTTCACGCAAGTTAAGTTCAATGCGACTGTCTAAGTCGTGATTAATTGTGCCGTCAGGGCGTTTGCCGCGAGGGCGAGTACCGGCAATGGGGTAAATTTCAACTTGGTTGCTTTCACTTTCATATTTAAGTGCAGACTCTGGTGAAGCACCAAATATAGTAAAGGCTTCATCTTGCATATAGAACATATAAGGGCTGGGATTTTGTTCTTTTAAATGCGCATAAGCTAGAAGCGGAGAAGGGCAAGGCAGTGAGAATGTACGTGATGGAACCACTTGGAAAATATCCCCAGCAAGAATGTGCTGTTTTAACTCAAGCACATTGTCACAGAATTCTTCGTCACTTTTATCTACGCTTACCGAAATGTCTCCACCGATAACAGCGTCATCAATACCTGCGCCATCAATACCAGTGCCAGAAGTTAAAGTGGGTGTCTCAGGCATAGACTGCAATTGCTGATGCAACGATTCTAAGCGCTGGGAAATTCCAAAGTATTGCTGGGCTACATCTTCGCCACTAAACACGCTACCAATCAAGTGGGTTTCGCGAGTTTGGTGATCTACCGTAATAAGCGTTTCAGCCAAGTAAAAAACGAAATCTGGACAATCATTATCGCCATCTTCTACATGAGGAAGCGATTCAAATCCCGCGAGCATGTCATAGGCAAATACACCGCCTAAAAAAAGCGCGTGGGGATGTTGACGAATAGGCGTGATTTTTTTCACGATAATACGCAAGGTATCCATTACGCTGGCAGACTTTAAACGGCTATCTTCGTCTAACTGCGCATCAGCAGGTTCACATAATAAGGTGACCGATGTGTCGGTACTGTCAACGCATGTTACCCCATCAGGGCACTGAGATTTAAATATTGGCAACACGGAAGCGCCGTTTTCCGTAAGGGCTTTTACGTCAACACGGTTTCCAGTGCACTCTAGGCGTAAAGCTGCTTGTACCATTAATAAACTTTGTAAATCGTCTTTCGAATCGATTTCTGCCGACTCTAATAACAACGCATTAGGACGTTCGGCACAAATGTGTGCGAAGGCTGCAAGAGGGTCGTCGATGTAATGCCCAACCTGCTCAATTGTTTCGACTTTGCCTGGGGTTGTGCCCAGTTCCGCTAAACTCATTTTTGCCACTCTCCGACTGCAAAAAGATAAAAAAAAGGCCCGTAAATACGGGCCTTTTGTGTTTTATTCACGCACAAATGCGCACACCACCCGTTAATCGAGGGAGTGCCACCACCAAGAAGCAATAGTTGTTGCAGTTGTGATTGTCATTAATTGCATGAATAAACTCGTGTTTGGTTCAATCTTGTACGAACATCGATAGTTATCGAAGGCGTAAATCTGTATACTTGTGCGTATAGAAGAAAACAAATTCACCTTTGTGTCAACCAATTATTGAAAAGCCTTTGAAAATAGATCTCCACAGCCATACAAAATTCTCCGATGGGCACCTCACTGCAGAGGAGCTTATACTGCGTGCGCACACCATGCAGGTTGACGTACTAGCCATTACCGACCACGACACAGTGGCGGGATTAGAAACGGCGCATAACACGCAGGCGAAACAAAAACGGCCGTTAAAAATTATTGACGGTGTCGAAATTTCCACCAATTGGCATGGTTTCGATATTCACGTTGTGGGGTTAAATGTTGATAGAACCAACCCAACATTTCTAGCGCAACTTGAAGGTCAGGCTCAAACTCGAAAAGTAAGAGCAGAAAAAATAGCGGAAAAGTTGGGCAAGTGCGGGTTTGAAGGGGTTCTTCCTCGGGCCATCGCATTAGCCGGTGAAGGGCAGGTAACCCGCGCACATTTCGCTCGCGTGCTGGTGAATAACTATGGCGTTGGCACCATGAACGCAGCCTTTAAAAAGTATTTAGGCAAAGGCAAGCGTGCAGCGGTGAAAGCAGAGTGGCCCAGTGTTGAAACTGCCATCGAGTGGATCCACGGTGCAGGCGGCCAAGCCGTGCTAGCGCACCCCGTTCATTACGACATGACCGCAAAATGGCTACGTAGATTAGTTGATTTATTTGCCGAAGCCGGCGGCGATGCAATTGAAACTGCGTTTCCTGGTATTAGCAAAGACAAGCAAGCGCTGGTGAATGAACTCGCCGCTAGCCATAATTTATTAGCCTCGGCAGGCTCAGATTTTCACTTTCCATCACGATGGACAGAGCTAGGTAAAAATTTGGGTATTAGCAGTAACTTAACGCCTATTTGGCACGATTGGCCAGTGGTTGAGGGGTTTGCAGACGCGGTGAACCAATCTGCACCTAGTGTTAGTAACTAGTAAAGTGTTAATAACTAGCAAAGTGTTAGCAACTAGCTGCCACCAGCGTTGTATTAGCTACTTTCCATTAGCCGCTCTCTATTAATAGCGTTCCATTAGCTAAATAGAAAAAGAGGCCAAGCAATAGGCATGAACAGGACATTATCATGAGTCAGTTTTTCTATATTCATCCTGAAAACCCACAGCAACGTTTGTTGAACCAAGCTTGTGAGCTTATACGTGAAGGGGCGGTAGTGGTTTATCCTACCGACTCTGGTTATGCCATTGGTTGTCAGATGGAAGATAAAAAAGCCTTAGAGCAACTATGCCGCATTCGAGAAATTGGTAAAGATCATAACTTCACACTCATGTGCCGAGATATGTCTGAATTATCTATTTACGCGAAAGTGGATAATACGGCATTTAGACAAATTAAAAATAATACGCCAGGCTCGTACACGTTTGTACTAAAAGCCACCCGTGAAGTGCCTAAGCGTCTGCAAAATCCAAAGCGAAAGACCATAGGTATTCGTGTACCCGATAACGCCATTGCGTTAGCGCTACTTGAAACCTTAGGCGAGCCGCTAATGTCTACTTCACTTATTTTGCCAGGCAATACCATGGCAGAATCAGACCCTGACGTTATTCGCGATAATTTAGAAAAGCAGGTGGGGGTGATTATTCACGGCGGGTATTTGGGTGAGCAACCTACCACCGTAATTGATTTATCTGAAGATACCCCTGTCATCATGCGCCGTGGTACCGGCGACCCTGCTCCGTTTGAATAGTATATTTAGATGAGCAGTGAGCAATCGCCCATTCAGCAGCCGCTTCCGCTCGCATTTATTCATGGTGAGGCGTTAATAGAAAAGCCTGAAGACTTATTTATTCCGCCTGATGCGCTAGAAGTTATTTTAGAAACGTTTGAAGGGCCGCTCGACCTTCTGCTGTACCTTATACGAAAACAAAAATTCGATATTATTACCTTGCCGGTGGCGACAATCACTAAGCAATATATGGAATATGTCGATGCCATGATGTCGTTAAAGCTAGAACTGGCCGCAGAATACCTGTTGATGGCCGCTATTTTAGCCGAGATAAAGTCACGGTTATTGCTACCTAAACGTAGCAGCGGTAGCGATGAGGAAGAAGACCCTCGCGCTGAACTTATTAGGCGGCTGAAAGAATATGAACTCGTTAAACAAGCCGCTGAAGATTTGGATATTCAGCCTCGTTTAGAACGAGACATATTTGATACCAATGTGTTAGCAGCCGACAGTGTTGCGCCGGTACGAATTGAACCAGAGATAAGCCTAGCGGAAATTGTACTTGCGTTTAGTGGGGCAATGAAACGGGCGGCGGCATTTGAACACCATACTATTGCCCGTGAAGCCCTAAGTACACGTGAGCGTATGTCGATGATACTCAGTTTGATAAATGCCAGTGAATTTACACCACTTGAGGGGTTATTTACGGTGGAAGAGGGTCGCGCTGGTGTGGTGGTATGCTTCCTAGCTATTCTAGAATTGGTAAAAGAACAACTGATTTTTTGTATTCAGGCAGGTCCTTACGCCCGAATTCATGTAAAATTAGGCAGTAGCGTTGAGTAAAAATGAAAAAAATAAAAACAGCTCAATTAAAACAACTGGTTGAAGCTGCCATATTCGTTGCCGATGCTCCAGTGTCTATTCAGCAGTTGAGAGACACGGTGCTAAGTGACTTCACGGTAGCAGAGAGAACCTTAAAAACAGTCATTAATGAGCTAACCTTAGATTATCAACCTAGGGGTATACAATTAGTGAAGGTAGCCAGTGGTTACCGATTTCAATCTGTGGATGCGTTGAGTCCATGGTTGAGCAAACTATGGCAGGAGACTGCCCCAAAGTATTCCCGCGCTATGATGGAAACTTTGGCACTTATTGCCTATCGTCAACCTATTACTCGTGGAGAAATTGAGCAAGTAAGAGGCGTAGCGGTAAGCAGTAGTATAATGAAGACACTCACAGAACGAGAATGGGTAAAAGTAGTGGGGCATAAAGAAGTGCCAGGCAGGCCAGCTTTGTATGCTACCACCAGTACTTTTTTAGATTACTTTTCGCTTTCATCGTTATCGGAGCTTCCCAATTCCGATGCCTTTGATGAAATGGCTAAAAGTATTGATTCCACCTCGTCGCTTAAGGTGTTAAATGAGGCACCGTCTGAGGTAACAGACCGTGCGACCGAAAACAAGCAAATAAAGAGTGATACAAATGACTGAAAAGTTGCAAAAAGTACTAGCTAACCAAGGGCTAGGCTCGCGACGAGAGATGGAACGTTGGATAGAGCAAGGCCGCGTTTCTGTTAATGGTACATTGGCAACATTGGGCGACCGTGTTGATGAAACAGGCCAAATTCGTGTTGATGGGCATTTGTTGTCTCGTCAAACTGAACAGCCTGTATGCCGCGTTTTAATGTATAACAAGCCTGAGGGCGAGTTATGCAGCCGTCACGATCCTGAAGGGCGTGACACGGTGTTTGACCGTTTACCTGCTATTCGCATGGGCCGCTGGATTGCGGTAGGGCGTTTAGATATGAACACGAGCGGCCTATTGTTGTTTACCAACGATGGTGAGCTTGCAAACCGTTTGATGCACCCTAAGTGTGAAGTAGAGCGCGAATATGCTGTTCGTGTCTTTGGCGATGTAACACATCAAACGTTAAATACCTTGAAAAAAGGTGTTCAACTTGAAGATGGCGAAGCTAAGTTTTTAAGTATCTCGGGTAAAGTCGCTCCTCCAAGCTCAGAAGAAGAAAGCATGAACCGTTGGTTCAACGTTACGCTTAAAGAAGGGCGTAACCGAGAAGTACGTCGTTTGTGGGAATCACAGGGTGTTCAAGTTAGCCGTTTGATACGAGTTAAATACGGGCCTATGGATTTACAGAAACGTTTACCTCAGGGAGCTTGGGTAGAGCTGGGTTTAGAAGATGTAAACTCACTACGGGACATTGTGCAACTACCTGAAGAAACACAAACCATGGTAGATGTACGCCAAGGCAAATTAGATCATGCACGTTTAAGCCGTATGCGTCGCTCTGTGAAAAAACACAAGGTACGTAAAGAGAATGGCGGTGTTAAAAAGCGGGTAGCAAGAACGCCTAAGCGTTAACAACAGTGTGAAATAGCAGATTCGAAAAAACGGGCATTGCCCGTTTTTTTTTGCAGAATTATTTTGTATACACCTGTCTTAGCAATCGAACTTGCGCTCAACAGACATTACTTTAATGCAATGAGTCGCAATTAGTCCCGGCAGCAATACCATACTCTCGCGCTTTAGCATCTATTGATTCGCGGTTTTCAACAACATAGTGATTGAGTTTAGCGAGTACTTCTGGCTTAGACTGAGTAGAGATACGATACTTAACGCCGTCAGCAGGAACGTTCTTTGCGACCGACACTAAATCTTCGGGCAATCCCAACGATACCATTTCACTTTTAATCGTCGCAATATTCAAATCAATAGCATCCACTAATCCTTTCAATAACA
Source organism: Alteromonas sp. K632G (assembly GCF_017653625.1). NCBI lineage: Bacteria > Pseudomonadati > Pseudomonadota > Gammaproteobacteria > Alteromonadales > Alteromonadaceae > Alteromonas > Alteromonas sp. K632G. The sequence goes on along the minus strand of NZ_JAGGDM010000014.1, from coordinate 70,354 downwards.
TGCGAGTAAGAATACGAACCGAACGCTCATTGGCGATAGTCAGCGTGCCTTCAGCCCGCCTTTCACGCCATTTGCTGGATGGGGTAAAGCCGTATAACAATCCAAGTTTAGTAATCTCATCCATTGTCATATCACTATTTTCTGTAAGCACAACCGAGGTATCGCATACGGTTATTAGCGCTTCACCGTAAATTAGGCCTGGGGTACCACTTTGGGTCCATCTAGGGTTATCAGGTAAGCGAAAATCAATGGCATTGTCTTCAAACCAGTGATTGAACCGTTGCAAGGGGAGGGGAATGAATTCAAACGAGATATTATGGCTGTTGCCAAAGTCGGTCATGATATCGCTTAACAATCCGCGATGTTGTGGGGTTGTAAAGTCCATCACGGGGTAATAATTCATAGCTTCAACACCAACTCGTAGGTGCTCAATTTCAGAAGATATAGCTAAGTTGCTGATAGGGAAGAATAAAAGTATCAGCAGAATAAAGCGGTTAAACATGAGGACTACAAGGTATATATTTAATTGTAAGCAGGATACGATTTAATTGCGTTATTTTCCACTTTTTAGTCATTTTCGATGCAAATGGGCGAACTTTTGTGAAGTTGTTAACGGTCTAAAAATCTAGATTAACTTTTCTCAGTAAATTCGATCTCCTAAAGGTTTGAGTGCGTAGGAACAACACATCAATGATTTGATAAACGTGCACAAAAAAGGAGACTGATATGAAAGATATGCCTCAGTTAGGGATGGGAACATTCCGCTTGGAAGGTGATACTGCACTTAATGCCGTAACCGATGCACTAGATGTAGGTTTCAGGCATGTAGATACCGCACAAATATACAAAAATGAGGAGCTCGTTGGCGATGCGATTAAAACCAGCGGCATTACACGCTCCGACTTATTCATTACCACCAAGGTATGGTACGAGTCTTTAAGTGAAGATAAGTTTATTCCTAGTGTTCACGAGAGTTTGTCGAAGCTGAAAGTTGAGTATGTTGATTTACTGCTTATTCACTGGCCTTACCCAGGTGATGACATTTCCTTAGAAGATTACTTGATGCGCTTGAAACAAGCTAAAGAGCTTGGTCTTACGCGCCATATCGGGGTGTCTAACTTCACAATAGATCAGATTGAACAGGCTGAGAAAATTCTAGGTAAGGGAGAGATTTACACCAATCAAATAGAGCTGCACCCGTTTATGCAGAACCGTCAAGTTGTACAAGCCTGTAAAGAGCGCGGTATCGGCGTAACGGCTTATATGCCATTTGCCGTCGGTGATGTAATGAAGGATGACACATTAAACGCTATAGCCGATGCGCATGACTCGAGTCCTGCTCAGGTGGTATTGGCATGGTTAGATATAAAAGGGATTAACACCATTCCTTCTTCAACCAGCAAAGAGCACTTGGCGCAAAACTTCTCTTACACCGATATCTCACTCACAGATGATGATATTACCCGCATCGATGAACTAGATAACGGTGAGCGTATTGTTAATCCAGACTTTGCGCCTAAGTGGGATTAAAGGTTCGAGGGATTGACGCTAAGCTGGATTAATCGATATCTAGGTTAAGTAGGTATCGTTAACTTTCACCGTCAATATGCTTAATGATTTTGGCAGGATTACCGCCAATAACAACGTTGTCACCAAAGCTTTTGGTGACAACGGCCCCTGAAGCAACCACCACATTATTGCCTAAGGTAACACCTGGATTTATTACCGCCATACCGCCAATCCAACAATTGTGACCGAGAGTAATGGGCTTCGCGAACTCGATACCGGTTTGTCTAGATGTTGGATCGATAGGGTGTGTGGCAGTGTAAATACCTACTTGCGGTGCAATCATACAATTGTCACCAATAGTGACTTTAGCGGCATCCAATATGACGCAATTAAAATTAGCGTAAAAGTTTTCACCCACATGAATGTTCTCGCCATAGTCACACTTGAAAGACGACTCTATGTATAGGCGTTTGCCCGTAGTGCCAAAAAGCGCCTTTAATTGACGAGTGCGGGCTTTGTGTTCTGTTTGACACGTAGCATTAAGCTCGTCCAATTTTATCCTGCAGGCCTTGCGTAATCCGGTTAACTCACGATCGCTAGGGTAGTAGAGTTCACCGGATAACATTTTCTGTTTTTCGTTCATGCCAATCTACATTTGGAATAATACCAAGACCTTACTTGCTAGATGAATAACTGACAATCACTTTTTCTTGTAGAGCGGGGTTAGCTATATCCATAATTACAGGGCGTTCAAGAATTATTGAGCCGCCGATAGAAACATCAGCGTCGATGGTGAGCTTAGGTTTTGTGCTATTTCTTTCCAGCCAGCCGTCATCACGCATCGTATAAATAATGTTGCCCTTAACTAAGGTATCGCCTTTAAGGGTGATGTCTCCATTCATACTTTCAATATTGTTCTCAACTACGCTGTCTACAATTTGAATATCACCATTAACGGTTTCTACGCTGCCTTGAACGGTACTTTGCTTTTCAATGTTTATATCGCCGTTAACGGTTTCAATACTGTTAGTTACATGCAGGTTCGATCCCGCATCAAGGTCGCCATTCACGATGTTGATTTCGTCAATGCGTACATGAGAACCTATTTCTACACCGCCGTTCACAACGCTAATATCTTCTGCTTGTGCATGATCTTCAATCGATACATTGCCATTGACCGAAGAAAGATCGCCTACCGAGCGATGTTCTGCTACATCTACACTCCCAAACACGCTACTTATATCCTCTCCCTCTTGGGCACTGGCATTACCAACATGAATTACGCAGCCCGAAAGCAATGTTGTTGCTGCAAAAAATAGAGTGCTGGCAATAAGTGTTTTTTTCATCGTGAAGCCTTTTCAGTGTTGTTTAACGTTCTAAATTACTCATTAATGTATGTTTTTCTATCATAGAGCATGCCAAGATAAAAACATTATAATTATCAATGTGTTAATGGTTTATGTGTCATCTCTCAATCATAGTTTTTTATGACTTCACTAGATAATAGCGAAATACACCAATTGTTCGGCATTCAACTTATTTCTATTTGAATAGCTGAGCGCTCTAAAAGGTTGTTAATAAGGGTATCTTTGGTAACTAATCAAAAACCATAAGAATTGGACACACACTCGAATATGTCGGACACACACTTAAATGAGCAGCATAAGAATTGGACACACGCTCGAATATGTCGGACACACACTTAAATCAAGCAGGTAGGACACACTCAAATAACAATAAATATGAATATGTAGGGCACACACTTAAATGAGCAGTAAACAAACGCGACAGCCACTCAGTTGAGTTGACACACACTCAAATCAAGCAGGTTGGACACCCTCAAATGATAATAAATATGAAATATCATATGTGTTAAGCTGTTAATATCTAAATTCAGTAATTCACTTTTCCTACAAGGCCATAAATTATGATAGTTATTCACCATAACCCCGCCTGCGGCACATCTCGTAACGTGCTTAAAATTATTGAAGATGCTGGGTACTCGCCAATTGTTGTAGATTATTTAAACGAAGGTTGGACCCGTTCTCAGTTACTTGGTTTATTTGCAGCTGCGAACTTAACCCCTAGGCAAGCACTTAGGACAACAAAGTCACCTGCAGATGAGTTAGGGCTACTGGATGAGTCTGTATCAGACGATATTTTGCTTGATGCTATGTTGGTACATCCAGTTTTGGTAAATAGGCCTATAGTTTGCCCAGAAAAAGGCGTAGGGCTTTGTCGGCCTAGTGAAAAAGTACTCGACTTGCTACCTTCATGGCCATCAGGCCCTTATTTTAAAGAAGATGGTGAGCAAATATTAGATGAACTTGGTAAAAGGATGTAATTTATGCACGACAAACATTTGCAGTTAAAGCGAGCGAAGCAAAATGCATTAATTTGCTTGTTGATAGCCGCGGGTGTTTTCGTGAGTGCCATTGTCACGCAGGTGTATGTTCCGAGCTTGGCTAGTGCTAAATGGTTGGGGCTGATAAAAATGGCTAGTGAAGCTGCATTAGTCGGAGGCCTCGCCGACTGGTTTGCGGTAACAGCGCTATTCAAGCCCATACCTGCCCGGTATCCCATTCCTCATACCAATATTGTCGCGAGCAATAAAAAAGTGATAGCGCAAAATCTATCACTATTTGTTAAAGAGAAATTCTTTCATGCTAGTGCCATTGAAAATTTAATTGCGTCTAGTCAACCTGCAAAAGGGGCGGGGCGATGGTTGGAAGACCCTCAGCATGCGAAAAAATTAAGCCGATTTTTATGTGATGCACTCGCCGGTATTCTTCGCTTAGTGGATGACAAACCGGTTAAAGCCTTTATCGGCAAAACAGCTGAAAAAGGAATTAATCAACTCGACTTACAACAGCTGATAGCCACTGTGTTAAGCAGTATTACCCGAGAGCGTCATCATCAGCTTGTACTAGATAAGCTGCTAGGAAACGTTGCTAAATTAATGGGTGAGCCTGAGACGCAGGAATATATTGCCGCCACACTCATAGATTGGCTTAAAACAGAGCACAACCGTTTAGAAAAATTACTTCCCTCAACCTGGTTGAGTGAGCGGGGAGCACTTATTGCAGTAAAAGCGGTTTCTCGTGTACTTGATGACGTGTACGCCGATGATAATCACCCTTTAAGGCATGCATTTGACGAGCAGGTAAGTGACTTTCTACATGAAGTGCAAACCAGTGAATCAATGGCTCAACGTATCAACAATTATAAAGCGCAACTGGTTAATGATCCCGCCCTTAAAGCTTTTTTAAATAAAAGCTGGGTAGCGTTACATGGCCGAATGCTTGAATCGTTAACGGCTGAAAATGGTAAAGCAGAAACTAAAGTGATGCATTGGTTAAATGAACTAGGCCGTTCTTTAACAAGCGATGAGCGCTTATCGACCGCATTCGACCGGCATATTGGTGAAGCTGGAAAGTACATGGCCCCCGAGTTGGCAGACTTTTTAACCAAGCATATTGAAGACACTATCAATAGTTGGGATGAAAACGAGATGGCTGAGCAAATTGAGCTAAATATTGGGCGCGATCTTCAAAAGGTACGAATTAACGGCACCTTGGTAGGAGGCTTAATTGGCGCATTGTTATTTGGTCTAGAGCAAGTTATCGCACTTACGTCGCAATAGAGAATGTTGGGTTATGCGATGTTTTGGTAATAACTGAAGAGGGAGCACGTTCTAAAGCCTGTGCTACCGCGCTTTAAACTTACTATTTTGCTTCAGGCTTTAGATTGAAGACTAGTGAGTCTGCCGCTACTTTACCTTTAAGGCCGCCTTCCAGCGGTTCACGTTCAAGCAGAGTAACAGAATAACTAGTGTTGTATAGACGAGCTACTTCTGTTTCGTCAACGCAAAATGGAGGGCCAGGAATGACGCTTTGGTCATAATCGAAGCTTATTAAAAGGATGGGGGCGCATTCGGTGATATCACAAATATGCGCTGCATATTTCTCGCGAAGCTCGGTAGGCAACGCAACCAATGCAGCTCTATCGTAAATACCGGTTATGCCACCCAGTGTTTCGTTGGTTAGCTCAAAAATATCACCAACAAAAATACTTAATGGTCCATTTTTAAATAGTTTAAGACTACCTAGGGTCGTGATCTCTGGCTCAATGTCCAACTCGGCAAATAGCTGCGTGATCGCAATTTCACTTAATTCGGCACCCACTACTTCGCAGCCGTTAGCAAGCAACCAATGAATATCCTTAGTTTTACCGCACAAGGGTACGAATACTCGCGGCGAGGTAGTAGCTAACAAGGTATCAGCATACTTAACTAAAAGTACATTACCCTCAGGTTCATGAAAGCCAATTTCATTTTTATGCCACTTGCTGTGCCAAAAATCATGTTCCATCAATATATTCCTAAACGTGTGAGGGATACAGATAAATCGAGGGGATAAACTTGTCTAAAAACATGTGTAAGCCTCTAACAAACAAGGAGCAATCTGTTAATAAACAAACGCTCCATTGCTATGAATGTGTTAGCACTTACTATTGCTAATTAATTGTCTAGCGGCGTATTGAAATCTTCAGACAGCTCAAAGTCACCTTCTACTGACGTTACTTTGCCGTCTTCAAATGTGATAACCATTTGCTTTTGGAAATCTTCACCGCGTTTTTTCATACCGCGCTTCATATCGTAAACGTAGTACCAAGTATCATCATCGAAAGAATCTTGTACTACTGGGTTACCAAGTACGTAGATAACCTGTTCTTTAGTCATGCCGATGCGTAGTTTAGAAACGTCTCGTTGATCGAGAAAGTTACCTTGAGGCACATCAATACGATAAATCCAGTTAGAACAAGCGCTTGATGTAAGGGTTAAACCTAAAATTATTAATAAATGTTGCAACTTCATGCGTAAATCAGTCCAGTATTGCTTTTTCTTCGTTACCCAACAGCATAAAGGCGGGTGGGGTGCGTTAATGTAAGCACGAAGGCATGCTACATCGACATGTATGACCAATCAACTGCATTTTAGTTCGATTGCGCGCTTTTCAATAACTCTTTTGCGTTAGCAAGCGCCGACTTGGTTACTTTGTCGCCAGCTAACAAGCGCGCTAATTCGTCCACTCTATCTTGTTTCGTTAGTGCCAACATTTGTGTTTCAGTACTTTCACCATCGGTAAGCTTAGTAACAAAGAGTTGGTTATGCGCTTGCGCAGCCACCTGAGGTAAATGGGTAACGCACATGACTTGTACCTGTTTGCCTAAACGGCGAAGCAACCCACCCACAATCGACGCGGTAGGCCCGCTAATTCCCGTATCTACTTCATCAAAAATCATAGTAGGCGTCGCATGGTTATCGCTGGCAATAACTTGAATGGCTAAGCCAATTCTTGAAAGTTCACCACCAGATACGACTTTATCCAGTTTGTCAGCTGCTTGGCCGGGGTTAGTAGAAACTTTAATTTCTACCGAGTCTTGGCCTAAAGCTGATGGCTTTTTGAACTCATCGTAATTAACTTCAATGGCTACCTTAGCGTGAGGCATGTTCATTTGATGAATCTGTGTTTCAATTTCACTAGCCAAATAATTTGCCGCTTTTACCCTGTATTCAGATAACGCTTTCGTTTCCGTTAGATATTGCGCTTTAAGCACATCGACTTCATCTTCTAGTGTGGTTAACAAAGACTCTTGATCGCCTAGCGAAGCAAACTCAGTCGCTAGGGTTTGATGATGCGCAAATAATTCTTCGGGCATAACGCTGTGCTTGCGTGCTAATTCCATCGCTTTAGCGTACCGAGCTTCTACCTGCTGTAAACGAAGAGGGTCTATTTCTAGGTCATCGCAATAGTGGCGCAATTCCCCAGCCGCTTCTTCAACCTGAATGGCCGCTTCATTTAACAACACAAGAATAGGGCTTAAACTGGCATCGTGAGATTCTAGTTCGCCCAAACGGTCTATGCTATTTTGTAATATAGACAGTGCGTTGCCTTCGTCACTTTCGTACAAGTGATAAAAACTAGTTTGTGCTTGCTCTAGCAAACTTTGCCCATTGCTTAAACGCTTATGTTCAGTTTCGAGCTCTGAAAACTCACCGTCTTCTAAGGCAAATTCGTCTAGCTCTCTAACTTGATAAGTAAGCAATTGCAATCTGTCTTCACGCTGCTGAGCTTGTGCTTGTAGCTCGCTAAGCATTTTTTGCTTTTCACGCCATAAGGCAAAGTGTTGTTTTACATTTGAAAGGCTGTCTTTGTGGTTGCCCACAGTATCAACAAGCTGGCGTTGATAATCTTCTTTCAAAAGTTGAAGGTGAGTATTCTGACCATGTATAGCAAGCAAGTGTTGGCCTAAGCCTTTCAATTGCTGAAGTGAAGCGGGAATACCGTTAATAAAAGCTTTTGAGCGGCCTTCTTTCGATATAACTCTGCGGATAAAACAGCTGTTTTCATCCTCGTCTGAGGTGAGTTCATGCTCATCGAGATAACGCTTTGCATTCGCATTTGTGGCCAATGCAAAATGAGCAATAATTTCTGCTTTAGACGCGGTGCTTCTTACGGCGTTGGCATCAGCTCGCTCGCCTAAGCACAAGCTTAAAGCGTCAATGGCAATAGACTTACCGGCACCGGTTTCCCCAGTGATGGCAGTAAGCCCTTTTTCAAGATTAACTGACAGTTGCTTAACCACTGCAAAGTTACTAATAGAAAGATGCGCTAACATAACTATACTCGATGTTTATACAGTATGTGTAAATATATACAGTATTTTGCGCATGTAAAGAGGCGGGCTAAAATTAATTTATTTCTTCCGCTTTACTTAATAAAGCTTGCTACCCCAGCCTAACTTTTTACGAAGCACATTAAAGTAGCTGTAACCCTTTGGATGCACTAAATAAAGTTTATCTTCACTTTTGTTAATGCGTATTTCATCGCCTGGAAGTACAGGGAGTACAATGTGGCTGTCACAACTTATTTGCAGTGAGTCGCTGTTTACCTTCGATACTTTCATCGACACTTGGCTATCGGCGTCTACCACAATCGGTCTGCTGCTTAATGTATGCGGAAACATAGGCACTAAGGTTAACGCATCGAGCTTAGGCATGATGATAGGGCCACCTGCCGATAATGAGTAGGCGGTAGAACCGGTAGGCGTAGCAACAATTAGTCCATCGGAGCGTTGACTGAACACAAATTGGTCATCTATATAAATTTCAAATTCCATCATGTGCGCCACTTTTCCGTGGTGAAGCACCACTTCGTTCACTGCGGAATTGCTACTTTTTAGTTTCTCATGACGATACACACCCACATCTAATAAAAAGCGTTTTTCAACTACGCATTCACCTTCAAAAATAAGATCAAGTTGCTGAACAATTTCATCAGGGTGGATATCGGTTAAAAAACCCAAGTTGCCTCGGTTTACGCCTACTACATGGATATCAAAGCGTGCCAATACCCTTGCTGCACCTAGCATACTGCCATCACCGCCTACTACTACGGCAAGGTCGGCTTCTTTACCAATAGTCACTAAGTTGCATGCGCGATGGTTATCACTTTCTAATTCTTTTGAGATGCTCTCTTCAACCAATAATTCACAGCCTTTTGCGGTGAGGTATTGAGCCAATAGATTTAAGCTGTCGTGCGTAGCAGCGTGTTGAGGTTTGCCAATTAAAGCAACGGTTTGATAGGGCATGTGGTGCTAATGTGTTTTCCTTACTGATGTCGGGACATTAGCACAGATATTTTACGAATGGAAAGGCTTAGCGTAACGTTTATCGGGCTGTCCAGCCGCCATCCAGTATCATGGTTTGGCCGGTAATATTGCGTGCACTATCCGACATTAAAAATGCCGCTGTGTCAGACAACTCATCTAGGCTAATAAACTGCTTTTTAGGCATTGGCTCAAGCATTATTTTGTTGATCACTTCCTCTTCTGTAAGGTTATTTTCTTTAGCCTGAGAGGCAATCTGCTTTTCGACCAACGGTGTTTTTACATAGGCAGGGCATAGAGTGTTGATGGTGACATCACAGTCGCCGGTTTCAAGGGCGATAGTTTTAGCAAACCCCAGCAGGCCATGTTTCGCTGCCACATAAGCCGATTTATAAGGGGATGCCACCAGTGAGTGAATTGAACCGATGTTGATTATTCGCCCAAAGTTTTGCTCGCGCATGTTAGGTAAAAACGCTTGGGTTAAAAGCGCGGGGCCAACCAGCATAATATTAATCAGTTGCTGCCATTTTTCAGGCGGGAAGTTTTCAATGCGTGAGACATGCTGAATACCGGCATTGTTAATCAACACATTTACTTTTTGCTCTTTGAGCAAGTCGGGTAAAGCGGCTACTTGCTGTGCATTGCAAACATCAACTTCAATAGCGCTGGCACTGCCGTTTTCTCGTATAATATCGTTCGCAGCACGCTGTGCGGCTTGTTCGTTAATATCGGCAATGATGACATGATGTCCCGCTTTCGACATCGCTTGTGCTATACCAAAGCCAATACCGCTAGCGCCACCAGTTATAAATACGGTTCGCTTAGTCATTATTTGCAGTTCCTGTATTGGTCGTTTCTTTATTGATAGCGCCTGTGTTAATGCCTTTAATCATATTGGCCACAGCAGAAATTTGCGCGCCCTTTCGATTTGCATAATCATCTGAAGTGTATCCCCACCAATCCCAGCAACCTTGGGGGTTTAATGGCATAAATAACGATTTTTTAGTTTGCGGGTACAGCACAACGATATTGTTGTCATCGGCCCATCGGTTGATACCTGTTTTGGTTACATAGCTATTGCCAACTACTTCGGCATATTGATTGCAGCCATGAAAACTAATATGTAGCCTGCACGATTCACCTGATGCACAGTTTTCGGGTACAAAAACAAACCCTTTTTCCGCCAAGGTTTCGCCATCGCTGCCCGCAAGTTTTTGCTGAGAAATAGTGTAAACCTTGCCTGAAACCGAATCATCGGGTGCGGTTAAGTAGGGCAACAGGTGGTTCAACATATTACCCGCAGTGTCGTAATTACAGTTACCAATAAAAGGGCTTTCTGAAACGCTGCAATTACTGCCTTCATTCAAGGTAGGGAAGTGGTGTGCTGCGCTTTGGTCATTCACGTATACAATATTTTGAGTGTCTGTCCAACTTTGGTATTGGCGGTACAGTAAATCGCTGGCTTGCGCCGTTACACGCACGTCGTTTGTGCCGTGAAATAACCATACTTTGGCATCTTTAAGGCCCGCTAAAGGCGCAATACTGCCTTCGTTTGCATAGTCTATGGCAACGCTTGAAAGTGCATCTAGATTAATTGGTGCGTCTACCTTATTCACGCACTGGTTTAATGCAGTGGTGATATCATTTTGCGCACAATAATAAGGCCCTGCAGCAATGATGCCTGCGCCTTTTACCCAATCACTGTGTGCAATATGAAATTGCGTCGCCATATATCCGCCAGAAGAAAGGCCAGATACCGTAACTTGCTCTACATCAAGACTTAGCGGTGGTAGTACATTGTCTGAATTAGCAGCGTTAGATAACGCTACGCCACTGTATAACGCACAAAAGCTGGCCAATATTTTATAAGTTGTTTTCATATCAGGTTCCTACAGTTAAATGCTTAGTTTGCCGCTAAGCATTGCACTTATTTAAACGGTTCTTTTTAGTCTTTATAAAGCGCTGGAAAGAAACGCGGCAATCCGCTCGCCTTCGGCTTTTACATTCACTATGCCTTCAAGGTGTCCGAAGGGGCCATTTAGTGTTTCCAGTTCACTTTTTTTCCTCAACTGCTTGAGTTGATTGTGCGTTGATTCAGCTAAATAGGGCATAAGCAACAAATCGGTGGATGCCGGTAAGAACAAGGTTTTAGCTTGAATTTGCTTAAGTCCTTCTTCTAAGTTATTACCATGGCCTGCTACAAATAATTGGCAGGCGCGAACTAAATAAAGAAGATGATTAGCATCCATTTTTTCAGCGCGCTGACGAGCACGGCTTTCTAACCATTTCACAATAGAGTGCTGAGCATTAATGTTCTCTAATGGCGCTTGCTCTAAGGCTTGATAGCCTAGCGTTTTACCGTGCTGGTTAAAATAAGTGGGGTACAAGGCATCTTGGGTGATCATCATCAAAGAAGCCACTAACCCTTCTGTTGGTTGGTTATGTCGAGCGTAACTACCTTGTTTCCAGTTAGCATCTAATCGAATAGGCGTAGCCCAGTGCGAAAGGGCGGCTGTTGTCCACGCATCGCTTTCACCCGTACCAATAACCGAAATCATCCGTGGTACCCATTCGGGGTAGGCACTGGCCCAATCGATAGCCTGCATCGACCCCATAGAAGGGCCTACCACCGCATGCAGTTTCTGAATGCCTAAGCTTTCAAGTAATGCCTTTTGTACATTCACGAAGTCACGGATTGTCACCACGGGGAAATCTAGCCCCCAAGGCTCACCGGTTTCTGGGTTGATAGTCGCTGGGCCGGTAGTAATAACGTGCTCATCGTAGGCGTTTAAATTCACCAAACTGTCTACACTTATAACGTAATAGATATCGGTATCGATGGCTTTGCCAGAGCCAATTAACGCATCCCAATAGCCTCTATTAGGGTTTGCAATGCCCTGAGAGTCTTCATACATACCAGCGGCATGAGATGTGCCCGAAAAATGGTGGGTAACAAGAATAACGTTGCTTTTGTCCGCATTTAACTGTCCGTAGGCTTCCCAACCCACTTTCACGTTATGAATGGTTTTGCCACCAAATGTGGTGAAGCTTTCCATGGAGAACGTTTCTTTCTTCGTAAACAGCGTTGGCTTATTGCTTTCTGGAGCATCTGCATCAGCAGTATTGGCTGTGTTGACAGACTTCGCGGTGAAATTTGAAGCTGAATTAGCCACATTAGCACTGCACGCTGTTGTAGTAACTAATGAAAAAGCCAGCAAAGCACAATATAAAAAAGCTATTTTTAGTTTCATGGAAATCCTTGTCTAAAACACGCTGAATAGGCCAATGGCAAGGGCGAGCCCTATAACCGGTACGACAACCGTTAATGCTGCAACGGCACCATAGGCTGCCTTATGGGTTTCATGACATATGGCGCGAATTGTGGTGACAACATACCCGTTATGAGGCAGTGAATCTAGCGCACCTGAAGAGATAGAAACAATACGGTGTAATTGTTCTGGCTGCACGCCTTGGTCAAGATAATGCGGTGCAAGCAATGGCAGCGCGATAGCTTGGCCTCCTGAAGCCGAGCCGGTTAAGCCCGCTATTACACTTATCGCAATAGCTGCGCCAATTAACTCGTTACCAGGGATTTGCGTCATTAAAGCTACCGTTTGCTGAAATGCCTCGGTGTTTTTTGCTATAGCGCCAAACCCTACGACTGCCGCGGTATTGCCAATAGCGACCAGTGCCCCTGTGGTGCCGGTGTTTATCGCCGCTTGTAAATTGTGAAAGTGGGCGCGGTTTATAATAAGCAAAGTAAGTACGCCTCCCCCTAAGGCTACAATAAGCGCAAGTTGCGCTAGTGCTTCGTGTAAAAAGAAGGAAATACACAGCACTACTAGCAATGGAATAATACCTGTGAGCGGGTGGGGGTAATCTCGTTCGCGTATTTCAGGGTCGGTAATACGCGCTTCAAACTCCTCGCCATTAGCTATCGCTTTGCGGATCATTTTCGCTAGCCACCAGTAACCAAGCACTGCCATGAAAATAGCAACCACTAAGCTTACTTCCCATGCAGCAAAAGGTGAGGTGCCCAAATACTTAATAGGGATCCAGTTTTGGATTTCTGGTGAGCCGGCAGAGGTCATCGTAAAGGTGACCGAACCAAATGCCATGGCTGCGGGAATAAAACGACGAGGTAAGTTCGCATCTTTGAACAAACTTACTGCCATAGGGTAAACCGAGAAGGCGACAACAAAAACGCTCACGCCCCCGTAAGTTAAAATAGCGCAAGCAAGCACCACTGCTAACACGGCCTGTTTGTAACCAATACGTTGTATTATCCAACGAGAGACCGAATCGGCAGCGCCACTGTCTTCCATGAATTTGCCAAACAAAGCACCAAGCAAAAACATAAAAAACCATGCGGCAATAAAGCCTGAAAACCCACTCATGTAGGTTTCCACAAAGTTTATATCTCCAATAAAAACAGACATACCGTTGGTTAACGCCACCACCAGCGCACACAAGGGGGCTGCAATGAAAAGATTCATTCCCCGAATGGTGAACACAATTAATAACACTAGTCCGCCTACCAGACCCATCATACTTAACATCATTGTTTTTCCTTAAAAATCTGTGACCGCAGATTCTCCGAAACAGTTAAGTTTATGTTTATATTGCGTTTATATAGATTTAAGTCATGGCTTTTCACTTCAATAAACAATTGGTGAAGTCATGTCCTAGGGCTAAAGTGTGGCGGTAGTGGCGCTAAATTCCCATAGTACGATGGTACTACATACGACGAGGGTAAAATTACCTAGAGTAAAGTTCGACCGCAGGCATTACATCCGACAGTAACGATAATTTAGAACTAAAAAGGACACATTATGTCACTCACTACACACATGCAGCGTTACCCTCGCTCTATCTGTGCAGCTGCTGTTGCGAGCGCACTGTTAGTTTCACCCGTTACGTTTGCTCAAGACGCAGATGCTGACGATAAAGGCAAACTAGAACGTATTGAAGTTACCGCACGAAAAACCGTTGAATCATTGCAGGAAACCCCTGTGGCCATCACCTCAATTGGTGCGGTTGAATTAGCCGAAAAGGGCATTAGCGTACTTACTGAAGTACAGCAGTTTTCGCCGAACACTACATTGCAAACCAGCCGTGGCACTAACTCTACGTTAACCGCTTTTATTCGTGGTTTAGGTCAACAAGACCCGCTTTGGGGATACGAGCCTGGCGTAGGTATTTACGTTGATGATGTGTACATTGCTCGCCCACAAGGTGCGGTGCTCGATTTGTTAGATGTACAGCGCATTGAAGTACTACGTGGGCCGCAGGGTACGCTTTATGGTAAGAACACTATTGGTGGGGCTGTAAAATATGTCACCAAAGAAATGTCAGGGGAAACCCAATTAAACGTGCAAGCTACCCTTGGTAGTTATAGCCAGCGGGATCTCAAGGTCACAGGGCAAATCCCATTAATAGAAGATACGGTGTATTTGGGAGTAGGTTACGCTAATTTAAACCGCGACGGCTTTGGCGAATACTTAGTCAGCGCATTAGACGGCCAAGATAAAGAAAACTATAACAAAGATTTATGGGCTGCCCGTCTTACCTTAGAAGTACACGCTAGTGATGATTTGTTTTTCCGTTTCGGCTGGGATAAAACCGAAGATACCTCAAACGCAAAAGGTGGCTATCGTCTTATCCCCAGTATTCTAACCGACGCGCCCGTGCCTGATTCAAAGTTCGATTCGTACACCAGCCTACCTACTTGGAATAAAGTAGAACTTGAAGGGTATAACTGGCTAGCCCGATACAACGTAAGCGATAATTTAGAGCTTAAATACATAGGCTCTCATCGCGAGAGCTATTCGCCTACAAATATTGATTTTGATAATACGGCATTGCCAATTTTCGATGTGCCTGCCGAGTATGACGACAGCAATGACACCCATGAATTGCAGCTAAATTATACGGGAAATAGCTACTCGCTCGTATCTGGCTTATATCTTTATGATGGTGAGTCATGCGGAAACTTCGATGCAGTATTAGGTGTGTTAGGTGTGGCGCTAGGCGCACCGGGTTTAACACGTGAAGTGAGCGGCTGTAACAACTCGGAAAGCTGGGCTGCTTATGCGCAATTTAATTACGACATCAACGACAAACTTTCTCTCTCACTCGGAGCCCGCTTCACTGACGAAGAAAAATCGGCAACGGTAAATAACGGCTTAATCTTCGCCAATGTATACCCTTCTACCGATTGGATTGATGGCTATGTTCGCCCTGATGGTGACTTAGTGCCTCAAGTGCTTGGCACAGACAGCGACGGTGATGGTGTTTTTGAAGGACCTGCGGTAGAAAGCTGGTCACGCTTTACGCCACGAGTAGGTGTGGAATACCAAATGAGCCGAGATACCCTATTTTTTGCGAGTTATTCGCAAGGCTTTAAATCGGGCACCTTTAATCCACGCGCTACGGTAAACGAGCCAGGGGTTGAACCTGAAGTCGTTGATAGCTACGAAGTGGGCATGAAAAGTGACGTAAACGATGCATTGCGATTAAATGTAACCTTGTTTTCGTATGACCATTCAGACCGACAATACATAGGAATCGAAGGTGATTTAAGCGACCCAACTGCACTTGATCAAAGGTTACGCAACGCGGCAGAAACGGCTGCAAAAGGTGCAGAAGTAGAAATGACATGGGTAGCCTCTGATAACTTACAATTTGACGTGGCTTACGGGTATATCGACTTTGAAATTAAGAAAAACAATGCGATACCCCCTCTCATTGGTTTGGCTAGCACACCTGAAAATACACTGAATATTGGTGCAAATTATCTGCTAGAAACAGGTTTTGGTGATATTTCATTTAATGCTAACTATTACTATCGTGGTGATTATTTATTGTTTGAAACCAGCGATCTAATTGAACAAGATGCCTATGGTATGGTGAATTTAAGTGCGCGTTGGGAGAGTGTAGAAGGCGATTGGTATGCAGGCCTTCATGTGAAAAACCTAACCGACGAAGAATACTTGGTGGGTGGATATGACTTTGTTACTCGAGACGAAGACGGTAACTTTGGACCAGGCTTAGGCGGTGATACTACGTTAATTGGCTATTATGGTGACCCACGTACAGTTCACGTTACGCTAGGGTATCGTTTTTAGACACGGTGAGTCGCACAATTGTTAGTGCAATAGCTAAATGTACAAATAATATAAAATAGCGATACAAAGAAAGCCGGAATGTGAGTTCCGGCTTTCTTGTTTTTAACTTCTTCTTGCAACTGTATTTATACACATCAAAAGTGACTATTAATACTGGGCATTTGTAATTATCATGTTATTATTGTATTAACAATTTTGTTACAATATTGCGGCAGATAATAAGATGAAAATACGCGTACTTATTGCAGATGATCACCCCTTATTTCGAGCGGCAATGTGCCAAGCCCTTGGCGACATTGTAGGGCCTCATATACTGCAAGCATCTACGCTGGATGAAACCCTAAGTCAGCTTGAAGCAAACCCAGATATCGATTTGGTATTTTTGGATGTGAAAATGCCGGGTAACGAGGGTTTGATAGGGTTGTCTGAAGTGCGGGCACGATTTCCTGACGTATTGGTGGTCATGGTGACAGCCTTAGAAGAGGCTAACCTTATTCGCAAGGCGCTTGCTTTAGGTGCGTGCGGTTTTATTCCTAAATCGGCATCTATAGAGTGTATAGCCGAGGCGGTTGAACGTGTGTTAGATGGCGAGCAGTGGCTTCCTGAATCGGTAGCGAATCTTACTGATGAAGCGTCTGAGACCGAAACTGACGATTTTAGCGTTAAACTAGCCATGTTAACGCCTCACCAATTGAAAGTACTTCGGATGGTGGCAGACGGGCTGTTAAATAAGCAAATAGCTTACGAACTGGATATTTCCGAATCTACAGTAAAGCAGCACGTTTCAGCAGTATTGAGAAAGTTGAAGGTTATTAATCGCACGAAAGCAGGTATTGCGTTTAAACATGCTATGGCTGTGCATGAGTAGGTCTACGCTATTATCTAAACAAGCCGATTTTAACTAACGCATTAAACAAAATGACCAATCGAGCAAACTGACGCATTAATAATGCTAACCCTGTTAACGACATATAACCACTTATATTGTTCATCTGCCAACCACTAATTTGAACACTAAGCTAGTCAGCAAGTTTCAATTCATTTTTGAGCAAGCGCTTAAGGGCTAAAGGTTTAACAGGTTTGGGTAAGTAGTACAGCCCTAAGTCACTAGCAGCGTCCCTAATACCCTCACTTCTGTTTGCCGTAATTAGCACCCCGGGTACCTTGCGTCCCCACTTTTCCTGTAATTGAGAGGCCGCTTGCGTTCCTGTTTCACTGGCATCTAAATGATAGTCAACAAGAAGCAAATCTGGAGGGGTAGGGCACGCTTGCATCGATTCAGCAATATTTGTGGCAACTAGCACTACCGCGCCCCAATCTGAGAGCAATACTTCCATGGCTTGGGCTATTTGTGCATCATTTTCTATCAGTAGTATTCGTCTGCCAGATAAAAATGGCTTACTTGGCATTGCGCGTGGTGTCTGTGCACTAGGCGCTATTGCGCCATTGGTTGTTTTAGTTCTAGTTTCTGCCGTTTCTGTATGTGCAAGGTCGGCGCTTTTTATGTTTGAGTTGCTGTTGCTATAGGAAGTTTCAACGCAAGGCACAGACACACTAAACTTGCTGCCCTTGTTTACTGTGGATACCAGTGAAATAGGGTGGTGTAGCAACCGGCCCATACGCTCTACAATGGTTAACCCTAACCCCAAACCTTGAGCGTTTTGTGTTTCATCTAATTGGTGAAATTCGTTAAAGATTTCACTTTGCTGGTGGTTGGGAATACCAGCCCCTGTATCGTAGACACAAATATCAATTAGCGGTGTGGTTGATTTTAATGGGCGCTGGTGGCCTGATTTTGAGTACTTGCGCCTTATACCAACCAGTACCTTGCCTACTGTGGTATAGCGTATCGCATTCGATAATAAGTTTTGCACGATACGGCGTAACAAATTTTTATCGGAATGAATAACAAGTTGGGTGGGGACATAACGCAAGGTTAAGCCTTTAGATGCTGCAATTACACTGAACTCTTGAACGAGTGGCGCTAACATATCATCTAATGCAAAACTGCTTGTTTGAGGAGCCAACTTGCCCGACTCCAACTTGGTCATATCTAGTAGCATGGTTAGCAGGCTTTCTGCACTATTAAGTGAGCTAACCACCCCTTCTGAAAGCGTGGCCAGTTCACCGCCTTTGGTTTTTTGGGCCAGCATGGCGGCAAATAAGGTAGCGGCATTAAAGGGTTGCATGAGATCGTGTCCCGCTGCAGCTAAAAACTTCGTTTTACTTTCGTTTGCCTTGTCGGCTTCAAGTTTTGCATGCTGCAGCTCTTCAGTGCGAGCAACTACGCGGCCTTCTAATTCAGATTTGGCGCGCTCAAGGGCTTCTTGAATGGCAATGTATTCAGTTATGTCACTGTAGGTCGTTACATATCCACCCCCAGGTAATGGCGAGCCATTTAGCTCAATCACTTTTCCATCGGGCTGTTTTCGTACATATTTGTACCGGCTGCCTTCTTTCATATAAACAATACGTTTATTAATTTCATCGTTGGTTAGCGTGGCGTTGCCGAATAGCCCTCTTTTGGCGTTGTAAGCAAGAATACTTTCAATCGACATACCGGTTTTAAGGAATGACCGTGGGTAGTTAAACATTTCAATATAGCGCTCATTCCACGCTAATAACTGCAGCTTTTCATCTAATACGCTAATACCTTGCTCAATATTTTGTACCGAGGATTGCAGTACTTCATGATTAAACTGAAAAGATTGCGACGCTTCTTCTACCCAATCTACCAATTCAGGCAAGGTATCATTTTTAGTTTCAGTAATAGCGCCTAGCAAAATGCGCGCACTTGGGGTGCCTACTTGAGCGCTGAGCAATTTTTCTGTGCGCTGCAAAAGTGTGTGGTTTGCGTAACCCGAATTAGCATCGGAAATATTAACTGATAACTGATTTACTAGGGCTTCATGAACTGCTGGGTCGAGAACTCGCTGTGTTAGTGCAGTTAAATCTTTAATACGAATGGCAAAGGTTGGTGAAGCTAGCGTTTCGCTTTCAATGCCATGAAGCGGGCGCTTAAACGTAATATAAGAAACCACAATGAAGGTGACGCAGTTCGCAAACAATGAATAAGCGAACCCTATTCCTAGCTCGGCATCAGAAGGTGGGCTATTAAAGTAGTAGCTCGACATTATGCTGGGGTACAGCAAGTACACTACCCAAAAACTAAAGCCGGCGAACAGCGCACATACGGCAGCCGCTTTGGTACTTCGTTGCCAATAAATGCCGAACATAAGCACAGGAAAGCACTGGCCTAGTAAGGCAATGGCAATAATACCGCTTTTTACTAGGGGAGCCGATTGGCTAACATTTAAGTGATACCAAAGGGCTACCGACAACACTACTAATACGGTAAGGCGACGGATAGTCAAAATTTTACTGGGCTGCATAGTGTGATTAGGTTCAGCGCGCAAACGTAGTTTCAACCACAACGGAGTAACTAAGTTGTTGGCTATCATGATGCCAAGGGCAAGTGTTGCCACAATCACCATGCTGGTGGTAGCCGATAGGCCACCAACAAAAGCAACGATAGAAACAGACATATTTTCTGCGTACAGAGGAAGGGCTAAAACATACGCATCAGAATTGACGCTTTGCGGCAGCAACACTTTACCTGCCAATGCCAAGGGAATAAGAAACACCGTCATACCCAAAAGATAAAGAGGAAACAACCAGCGAGCGGTGCGCAGCTCACCTTCGCCGTTTAGCTCAACGAAGTTCATGTGAAATTGGCGCGGTAATACAAACATAGAGCACACACCTAAAAGCACGTGGGATAAATACACCCATGGTGCCCTATCGGCATAAATGACACTGCGCGCAGCGTCGCTACTGGCGGCTTGCGTAACTAAATCAAGCACGCCATCAAACAAGTAAAAACAAACAAATATGCCCACCACCCAAAGTGCAACAAGCTTCACCACGGACTCAAAGGCAATACTAAGCAATAAACCTGGATGCTTGTCAGTAAGGTTGAGCGTACGTGTACCAAATACAATGGCAAAAATAGCCATTAGCCCCGCTACATATAAACTTACGTTTTGGGTTGAATGCTGGGTATCGGGCGTAATGAGATTAATGCTTTTTGTGATGGCATCAAGCTGCAAGGCAATGTAAGGAATTACACCAATAAAGCACAATATAGTGATTAATGCGGCGATAAGGTGAGAGTGCTGATATTTTAGGCCAATTAAATCAGCTAGTGAGCTGATATTGTGCTGCTGACACAATCGGCTTATGTGTAATACCACAGGAAAGGCGAGTGCCATGGTAAGAATAATACCCATATAGGTAGGTATCACCGCCCAGCCATATTCAGCGGCTTGCGATGTCGTGCCAAAGAACGCCCAGGAGGTGCAGTGAACCCCTAACCCCAAGCTATATAAAATTGGGTGTTGTTGATTATCACGTAGCCGTTTATCGCCCCAGAAGGCAATGGCAAATAATGCGAGCAAATAAAGGGCTACTACCGTTCCTACGGTCCAAATACTGAGCATCAAGATTCCCTTATACAATACCTGTCAAAGTTAACATGTTTTTTACAATGAGTGGGTGTGTAGCTCGCATTTATTGATCTATTAAAAAAAACTTAAAAACAAACCATAAAAATAGTGTGGTTACCCTTGAAGGCGGTTAAAGCAGCCCCATAATTAATTCCAACACAGACATTGCCCATGATTGAGTACGAGTCATTCATGGGTTTATGCAGTATAGACATTAACGTTTGGAGGAAAGCATGAGCGATAACCGCGACGTGCAGGCAGAGCAAGAAGTTTCTGGCGTAGACGAAACCGTACAAGATGCTGAAGTGATTCAAGAAGAGCAATCTTCACCAGAAGCTGAATCAGATGCGACACAGCGCATCTATGAGCTAGAGACCGCACTTTCAGAAGCACAGGCAACCATTAAAGAACAGCAAGATAGCGTATTACGTGCCCGTGCTGATGTGGAAAACGCCCGTCGCCGCGCTGAAATGGAAGTAGAAAAAGCACGTAAGTTCGCATTAGAGCGTTTTGCGGGTGAGCTTCTTCCTGTTGTTGACAACCTTGAGCGCGCTATCGAATTAACCGATGGCGAAAACGAAGCGGTTAAGCCGTTGCTTGAAGGTGTGGAAATGACGCATAAAAGTTTCTTAAGCACCATTGAGAAATTTGGATTAAGCCTTATTGATCCGCAGGGTGAAACCTTTAACCCTGACTTGCACCAAGCTATGTCTATGCAAGAAAGTGCAGACCACGCACCGAATACGGTAATGGCGGTTATGCAAAAAGGGTATCAAATTAACGGCCGTTTGTTGCGCCCAGCCATGGTTATGGTTTCGAGAGCGCCTAGCGGTGGTGTAGATACGCAAGCGTAAATACGCATTGCGGCTTAAATTACACAAAAATGTCAGTTTTTTTACTGACAACTATTGAAAATAGTGCGGAATAACCCCACTAAAACTGTAGATTAAATAAATTTTTGGAGACACGTAATGGGTAGAATCATTGGTATCGATTTAGGTACAACGAATTCATGTGTCGCAGTGCTAGACGGCGACAAACCTCGCGTACTTGAAAACGCGGAAGGCGATCGTACAACGCCATCAATCATTGCTTACACAAACGACGGCGAAACTTTAGTAGGTCAATCTGCTAAGCGCCAAGCGGTAACAAATCCTGAAAACACGCTTTTCGCGATTAAACGCTTAATTGGTCGTCGTTTTCAAGATAAAGAAGTACAACGCGACATCGACATTATGCCTTACAAAATTGTAGGTGCAGACAACGGTGATGCATGGGTAGAAGCGAAAGGCGAAAAAATGGCGCCTCCTCAAGTTTCTGCTGAAGTACTTAAGAAAATGAAGAAAACCGCTGAAGATTATCTTGGCGAAGAAGTAACGGGCGCGGTAATTACTGTTCCTGCTTACTTTAACGATTCACAGCGTCAAGCAACGAAAGATGCGGGTCGTATTGCTGGTCTAGAAGTTAAACGTATTATCAACGAGCCAACTGCGGCTGCGTTAGCGTACGGTATGGACAAAAAGCAAGGCGATAACGTTGTTGCGGTATACGACCTTGGTGGTGGTACGTTCGATATCTCTATCATCGAAATTGATGAAGTAGATGGCGAGCACACGTTTGAAGTACTAGCAACTAATGGTGATACTCACCTTGGTGGTGAAGATTTCGATAACCGTGTAATTAACTACCTTGTTGACGAATTTAAGAAAGATCAAGGCATCGACTTACGTAAAGATCCGCTTGCTATGCAGCGTCTTAAAGAAGCCGGTGAGAAAGCCAAAATTGAGCTTTCTTCTTCACAGCAAACTGAAGTTAACTTGCCGTACATCACAGCAGACGGTTCAGGTCCTAAGCACTTAGCGATTAAACTAACGCGTGCAAAACTTGAGTCATTGGTTGAAGAGCTTGTTAAAAACACGCTTAACCCGCTTAAGCAAGCATTGGCAGACTCTGACCTATCAGTAGGTGATATCCAAGATATTATCTTAGTAGGTGGTCAAACACGTATGCCATTGGTACAGAAGCTAGTGACTGAATTCTTCGGTAAAGAGCCACGTAAAGACGTTAACCCTGATGAAGCCGTAGCAGTAGGTGCAGCAATTCAAGGTGGTGTACTTTCTGGTGACGTTAAAGACGTACTACTTCTTGACGTAACGCCTTTGTCGCTTGGTATTGAAACCATGGGCGGCGTGATGACAGCACTTATCGAGAAGAACACGACTATTCCAACGAAGAAGTCGCAAACTTTCTCTACTGCTGAAGACAACCAGTCTGCGGTAACTGTACACGTACTACAGGGTGAGCGTAAGCAATCTAGTGGTAACAAATCACTAGGTCAGTTCAACCTTGAAGGTATTCGTCCAGCTTCTCGTGGTACCCCTCAAATCGAAGTAACTTTCGATTTGGATGCGGATGGTATTTTACATGTGTCTGCGAAAGATAAAGACACAGGTAAAGAGCAGAAGATCACAATCAAAGCATCTTCAGGCTTGAGCGATGAAGAAGTCGAGAAAATGGTTGCTGATGCAGAAGCGAATAAAGAATCTGATGCGAAGTTTGAAGAACTCATTCAAGCACGTAACCAAGCTGATGGTATGATTCACGCTACTCGCAAGCAACTTGAAGAAGTTGGTGATGCACTAAGTGCAGAAGATAAAGCACCAATCGAAGAAGCTGTTAGCGCGCTAGAAACAGCGGTTAAAGGCGAAGACAAAGCAGACATCGAAGCGAAAACGCAAGAACTTATTCAAGCGTCTAGCAAGTTGATGGAAGCGGCTCAAGCACAGCAAGCAGGCGCAGCCGGTGAAGCGGGTGCTGAAGGCGCTGAGCAACAAGCATCTGGCCAAGCCGATGAAGACGTTGTTGACGCTGAGTTTGAAGAAGTCAAAGACGAAGACAAAAAGTAAGCAAACTGTTGCGATATGCCCGGTAAGCCGGGCAAACTTTAGCAGTTAAGGCGCATCAGGTTCACTTGTTGCGCCTTTGTCGTGTAATAAAACACGATAATAAATGTAGTTTCACAAGGGCGATAATGTGCTCGAACAACGTGCTTGTGATAATAATAGGTAGGATAAGTAAACACTATGTCGAAACGTGACTACTACGAAGTGCTTGGGGTAGATAAAGGCGCTGGCGAACGCGAAATTAAAAAGGCGTATAAAAAGCTAGCGATGAAATATCACCCAGACCGCACGCAGGGCGACAAAGCCCTTGAAGTTAAATTCAAGGAAATCCAGGAAGCCTACGAAGTATTAAACGACGCGCAAAAGCGTGCCGCTTACGATCAATATGGCCACGCTGGTGTAGATCCTAATCGCGGTGGCGCTGGCTTTGGTGGTGGTGGCGACTTCGGTGATATCTTTGGCGATGTATTCGGTGATATTTTTGGTGGCGGCGGTGCTCGCGGCGGTCGTCAATCTCGAGCCCGTCAAGGCTCTGACCTTCGCTACAACCTAGAGCTATCGCTTGAAGAAGCGGTACGTGGCAAAAGCGTTGATATTCGCGTGCCTACATTGGTGGAATGTGAAGTGTGTGACGGTTCTGGTGCGAAGAAAGGCTCTACGCCTAAAACGTGTCCAACCTGTCATGGAAACGGTCAGGTGCAAATGCGCCAAGGCTTCTTTGCGGTTCAACAAACTTGCCCAACCTGCTCGGGTAAAGGCAAGATTATTGAAGATCCATGTAACAGCTGTCATGGCCATGGTCGTAAAGAAAAAACCAAAACCCTTAATGTCAAGATTCCATCTGGTGTCGACACTGGCGATCGTATTCGTTTATCTGGCGAAGGCGAAGCAGGAGAGAACGGCGCACCGGCAGGTGACTTGTATGTTCAAGTACATGTTCGTGACCATAAAATCTTCCAGCGTGACGGTAACAACTTGTACTGTGAAGTACCATTAAGTTTTACTACAGCAGCCCTAGGTGGCGAGCTAGAAGTACCTACGCTCGACGGTAAAGTGAAACTTAAGATTAGCCCTGAAACCCAAACAGGACGCATGTTCCGTTTACGTGGTAAAGGCGTTAAGTCGGTTCGAAGCGGCGCGGTGGGTGATTTGATGTGTAAAGTTGTGGTGGAAACGCCCGTTAGCTTGTCATCACGTCAAAAAGAACTGCTGCAAGAGTTAGAAGAGTCGATGGGTAAAGCATCAAGTAAACACAGTCCAAAAGCACAAGGCTTCTTTGACGGTGTGAAAAAGTTTTTCGATGATTTAACTAACTAAATTATATCAAGTTAATAAAGCCCTCACATGAGGGCTTTTTTTTGCCTAAATATTGGAAAAATACAAAATTTACGTGCTAAAAACTTGCGCAAAAGCTGGGTATTCGTCAGGATAGAAAACAGACCAACACAAACGAACAGGCATGGCGATAACTATGAGCAAGAATCTAGGAAAGATAATCAAAACCACATTAGCTACCGCAGCTTTAGCAACGTGTTTAGCGGGTGGCGCATTTGCGGCGACCGAAACGTCAGAAGCTTCGTCAGAGAAGCATGCAAAAGCGGCTACCCAATACCGTCAAGCGATATTCCAATTGGTACGCAGCAATATGGGACCATTGGGCGGCATGGCGAAAGGAGCGCTACCTTTTGATGAGTCTGTGATGATGACCAATGGTGTACGATTAGAGCAACTTGCAGATATGATGAGTGATTACTTATCTGTTGATACCCGTAAGTTTGATGTAGACACAGGCGCGAAAGACGCAATGTGGGAAAACTTCTCAGATGTAGAATCTAAAATTGCTGCTTTGAAAGAAGCGTCAATGGGTTTACAAGCTGCGGTTAAAGCCGGTGATGAAAGTGCTTATCGCAACGCGATTGGCAAAGTGGGAGCAAGCTGTAAATCTTGCCACGACGACTACAAAAAAGACTAACCATTTTAATCATTCGCAGCGCATGTAGTTCGTGCGCTGTTATTTCCTTACCTCCTTACCTCCTTACCTCCTTACCTCCATGCCTCTAGCTGCATACATACATATCATTCATGCTCGCTCATAAATCCTCTTTATATACTAAACGATTGCTCACTTCTTAGTGCAAATGTGCTGGAAAAAAGAGTAAAAATTCTCTATTGTTGACTAAATAATGATCATGATTTTTGCTTGAGCAGTGAAGTTGATAAGCAAATAATTAACGACAAATGATCGCACTATAACCATCTTAAGATGGATTGGAGTTCACCTAAAATGCAGCTTCACGACGGATTGTTGGGCTCTTTACAAGATAGTAGTTTGCCAGAGGTTACCTCGCGGTTGAGTGAAGCCAGGGTAAATACAGAAGCTACCGCTGTCTTGCTTGTTTCGTTATCTCCTACTGCCACTTACGTGGATATACTGTGCTGCGATGACAATAATTCCGATTCTGAGAAACAGTCACTGGTCATGCCCAAACATGCTCAGCTTCTGTTATCGATGACAGAAATGAGTGCCACATTACCAGGCTGTGATTTTGAATGGCCAGAGGCGCTAACCATTTGTAGCAGCCAAAACGTGATTGTAGGTGGAATAAAAGATTTTCAAGGTAATATTATCGGGGCCGTTCTGATTGTGTTGCGTTGTCATCAATTAACGAGTCATCAAAAGCACTACGCTAGTATAGCCCGTCAGCAAATAGAACTCAGTCTTCAATATAAACTTATTCAACATCCTTTTACCGACAAACTCGCCGAAAAAATTCAGTTGCTTAATGAAATTGGGCGCATCTCTCATGTTGGTGGCTGGGAATTAGATATACATGCAGGCCTTGTCTCGTGGACACGAGAAACCTACTTATTGTTTGGTGTTACGCCGGGAAGAGATATCACGGTAGAGCGAGCTTTAGCCAACTTCCCACAAGTGAGCCGCGAAAAAATTACCAAAGCAATGAAAGCAGCAATAAAGTCACTGTCCACGTTTGCATTAGAAGTAGAATACATTAATGCAGAAGGTTATCGGCGCTGGCTGAAAATGACAGGTACGCCACAAACAGACACTACACATTCGCATCAAGAAAAAGTGTATAGGATTTATGGTTCTGTACAGGACATCACCGAACATAAACGTTTGTCAGATACACAACACAACTACACGGAGTACCTTTCTACTATTTTGGATAGTATGGCTGATGCTTTAGTGACCATTGATGTCGATGGCACTGTGATCACAGCCAACAATACGGTAGAGCACGTGCTGGGTTACGACGCTGATGAACTAATAGGGCAAGATATCGGTATTTTGGTCCCTAAAGTTGAATCACAAAATACCAAAGAACATTTGGAAACGTTCATGAAAGGGGACAGGAAAACCACTAAAGCATCCTTAGAGCATCATTTTGTTAGCCACAAGAATGGTGGCCTTATACCTGTTGATATTTCACTATCATCATTTTATTTCGATATGCAAAAACGGATAGTGGTGGTATTTCGTGACATGAGTGTTCGAAAACAATTGGCAGACCAAGTTTATCAAGCCGCTTATTATGACTCCATTACCCAATTACCAAACACTAAGTTGTTCGATAAGGCGTTGAAGGGAGTTATTCGAAAAGCGGGGGTGACGTATGCTGATATTTATTGCGCGCAAATTGCTATCGATAATATCAGTCAGTACAAGCAGGCGTTTGGCCAGCCTACCGCCGACTATGTTATGCGTATTCTTGCCTCTAGGCTCACTCGAACATTTTCTAAGCCATTCGCTATTTTCAGAGGTGCAGAAGACAACTTCTATTTATTATACGAAGACATCATCACTGAAGAAGATAAAGATGCGCAAAAGACTATAGATGCAGTTCGCCGACAATTTACCGATGAAGTGTGTAGCGACATTACCTTGCACAACAGCCCCCATAAGATTTATGCCGTGGTAACCATTTGCCAGCTAAAAGGTATGAAGGCAAATGTGTCGAAAGTAAGGCATATGCTTGAGGAAGGGTATAAACAACTCAGTAGAGATAATGTGAATACACCAGTGGTTTTTCATAGTGCTTCTAGTGTGGGTTATGATAGGTACAATTTCATTCGACAATCCCTTGGTGCTGCGGTCAGTAATCATGAACTATTCATACAGTTACAACCCCAATATGAAAGTGATGGCAGTATGGTGTGTGCCGAGGCATTAGTTCGTTGGCAGCACCCCCAATTAGGCTTAATTACCCCCGCTGAGTTTATTCCCATTGCCGAAGAGAGTGATGCAATAGTAGAAATTGGCCAATGGGTGATGAATGAATGTGGAAAGCTATTATACGATTGTAACAAAAGTGGTTTGAGAACACGGCTTTCAATTAATATTAGTGCCAAACATATGGCTAGAGCCGACTTTACCGAGAAAATGCTAGCTGTGATTGCTCATTGGAATGTTCCTAAAGGGAGCCTTACCATTGAACTTAGAGAAGCCGTACTCATTGGAAGTTTTGCCTTGGTGCGTAATTCAATGAAAGAGCTAGCAGATAAAGGGATATCATTCTCTATAGACCATTTTGGCAGTGGTAATTTGAATTTAAGTTACCTTCGCGATCTGTGTATAAAAGAAGTGAAACTTGATAGGCACTTTATCGATGAAGAAGATAAAATTGGGGCCCAGAGCCCACTGCTGAATAGTATTTTCGATATCGCAAAAATCTTTGAATTAAGAACAGTAGCGGAAGGAATAGAAAATACTACGCAATTTAACGACGCTATAAAGCGTGGTTGCCATGTGTTTCAAGGGTACTTTTTAGACAAGCCCCTGAATGTCACAGATTGGCGCGCAAAATTACCCGTAAAACAGCATGCTGGTGGTTAAAGTGAAGCAGATTAAGTCTCACGTTTTTAGTGACGAAGCCCCAATTTTTGATGCGGGTAGTGCTAACGATAAAGAAATAATCTCCATTTATACAATGGGTTAAGCAACATAAGCCTGAAGTCTTATACGATAAAATCATGTTTATGCAGTAGGGTAAAGTAATACTCTATTGCGGAAACGGTCATGAATTATCATCAAGAATATCAGGCGTCAATTGATAACCCAGAAGCATTTTGGCAAGATAAAGCACTGCATCTCGACTGGTTTACACCCCCTAAAAAAGCACTAAGCGAAAACACAAACGGCTATCCTCAGTGGTTTAAAGGAGGAAAGCTCAATACCAGTTATTTGGCATTAGATCACCATGTTAATGCAGGGCGGGGCGAAAACGCGGCGCTAATTTACGATTCTCCTGTTACGAATACGCAAGAAACCTGGACCTATAATACCCTGCTTAATGAAGTGGCTACGTTAGCAGGTGCGCTCACAAGCCTTGGCGTCACAAAGGGCGATACGGTTATTATCTACATGCCCATGATCCCTCAAGCTGCGGTAGCAATGTTAGCGGTGGCAAGAATAGGGGCTATTCACTCTGTGGTATTCGGTGGTTTCGCAGCCAGTGAATTAGCGGTCAGAATAGATGATGCTGAACCTGCACTTATCATTACGGCATCGTGCGGTATAGAAGGTAAAAAATTATTGCCTTACAAACCCATGGTTGATGATGCTATCGGCCTTGCTCACCATAAACCTGCGGGTTGTATTGTTTATCAACGCAAGCAGCTTAATGCGAACTTGGTAGATGACTTTGACCATGATTGGCAAGCATTATGTCAAGCTAGTGAACCAGTAGAATGCACACCCGTGGATGCTACCGATCCCCTTTATATTTTGTATACCTCCGGCACGACGGGCAAACCCAAAGGGGTTGTTCGTGACAATGGTGGTCATGCGGTAGCACTTAATTATTCTATGCAAGCCATTTACGACATAGATCAAGGCGATGTTTTTTGGGCTGCATCAGATGTGGGCTGGGTAGTAGGGCACTCGTACATTGTTTATGGGCCACTAATAAAGGGCGCTACTACTGTTATGTTCGAAGGCAAGCCGGTAGGTACACCTGACGCTGGCGCATTCTGGCGTATGGTAGAACAGCATAGAATTAATGTATTGTTTGCCGCGCCAACAGCATTCAGAGCGATTAGGAAAGAAGATCCTGAAGCTAATTGCATCGCGCGATATGACCTAAGTAGTTTACGAACCATATTTATGGCCGGTGAACGATTAGATCCGCCCACATATCATTGGACGGTAGAAAAAACCGGTAAGCCGGTGGTTGATCACTGGTGGCAAACTGAAACCGGTTGGCCTATTTGTTCAAACCCTATTGGCATTGAACCGCTTAGCACTAAACCGGGTTCATCAAGCGTTCCTACCCCAGGTTTTAACGTGAGAGTATTGGGCGCTAACGGTGAGCCGGTTGCTACTGGTGAAAAGGGGGCTATTGCCATATCTTTGCCGTTACCTCCAGGGTGTTTAACCACTATCTGGCGAGACCATAAGCGTTTCACTCAAGGATATTTACAGGAATTCGAGGGTTATTACAGCACGGGTGACAACGGATACATAGATGAAGAAGGTTTCGTGTTCATTATGGGTAGAACCGACGATGTCATCAATGTGGCGGGGCATCGGTTATCAACGGGTGAAATGGAAGAAGTGTTGGCTTCACACAATGCCGTGGCCGAGTGCAGTGTTATTGGAGTGGCTGACGCGCTAAAAGGGCAGATTCCAGTAGGCTTAGTGCTACTTAAAGATGGCGTTAAAGTAGAAGAGGCAGCTTTTGAGCAAGAGCTCATTGCTAAAGTACGAAACACCATAGGGCCGGTGGCTAGTTTTAAGCGTGCCGTGATTGTGAACCGCTTGCCAAAAACACGATCAGGAAAAATATTGCGTAAGCTGCTAAGACAAATCGCAGCAGATGAGCCAATTAATATCCCCTCTACCATTGACGATCCAGGCAGTGTGACAGAGATTGCCGATTTAATGAAAAACAAAGGCTTAGTTGAACGCTAAGCCTTATCTTTTCTGCTGCACAAGAAGTTAAAAGTACTCTTCGACTTCAGGTGCGGGCGGGGCAATTTCTATCGCGTAGTAAAGCGCAGCCGCTGTTACTAGCGCAACTGCAAGTGCAAGCCAAAGACGAGACGAGGGAATAGGCTTGTCTTCAGTGTCCTTTTGACCATGAAACATAGGGGGTACAAGTTTTTGCTTTTTATACACGGCATAAAACCCAATAGCAGCAACATGTAAGCCTATTACCCACAGTAAAATGTCGAAGGCAAGGTGGTGCAAAGTGTTCATAAGATCTAACGTGCTATTGCTAACAAGGTGGCGATAGGGGCCATCAAGAAAAATATCGTCAGTCATGAACAGCCCGCTTACCGCTTGAACTAACAAAAGTAGAAGCATTACCACCACAAACCAGCCACCAAGAGGATTGTGGCCTGCCACGGCGGCACTGTTTTTATCGAACAATGTACGTAAATAACCTATTACCGCACTTGGTCCTTTCACAAATTGACTAAAGCGGGCGTAGGTTGGGCCTATGACTCCCCAAATTAACCTAAAGACCAAAAGCCCTAAAGTAAAATAACCAATATAGAAATGCCATTGGGTCGCATCGTCCATCCACTCAGCGGTAACATATTGTGCAGCAATACTGGCAACCAAAAGCCAGTGAAAAAGCCGGGTGGGAAGATCCCATATAAGCTGTTTACGCATATTATTCTGCCTATGTGTTTTGAAGTAATTCAATAACCATTAATTTAAACGTTATTTAGGTCTTGAGGTAAACCCACTTACTTTCATGCTAGCTATTTTTACCGTTAAAAACGATAGGTTGCCCACCTTTTTTGTATTAATGCTGCAATTTTTCAATTATCAGTAATATTTAAGCTTATCTCGTTGCAATAGTAACTGCATTTGGCAAAATGTGTTTACTGTTGAAGGAAAAGAATAACGTAAATGAAAGTAGGTTTATTTGGCGCCAATGGGCGCATGGGTCGGGTGCTTATTGAAGCACTAGATCAAAACGACAATGCAGAGCTGAGTGTTGCTACCGTGCGTGATGATTCTCCTTGGATTGGCATGAATGTGGGCGAGTTGGCTGGCATTGGTAAAAAGCCAATTGATTGTTTAGGCATGTCTGCACTAACTCAACAACACGCTGATGTGATGATTGATTTTACCTTACCTGTGGTGTTTGAAAATAACATTGCATGGTGCGTGGCCAATAAAATGCCAGTCGTCATCGGTACTACTGGGTTAAGTGAAAGCCAATTGGCTGCGTTAGATGAAGCGGCTAAAACCATTCCCATCGTTTTTGCGGCTAACTACAGCGTGGGCGTTAACCTGATGTTGTCATTGGTTCGACAAGCTGCGAAGGCGTTAGGTAATACGGCTGATATAGAAATTACTGAAGCCCACCACAGATTTAAACAAGATGCGCCTTCTGGCACCGCCATGGCCATTGGTGAAGCCATTGCCGATGAGCTAGGTCGTGACCTTAAGACCTGTGCTGTTTATGGTCGTGAAGGCAAAGAG
This sequence comes from Alteromonas sp. K632G, assembly GCF_017653625.1. Classification (NCBI taxonomy): domain Bacteria; kingdom Pseudomonadati; phylum Pseudomonadota; class Gammaproteobacteria; order Alteromonadales; family Alteromonadaceae; genus Alteromonas; species Alteromonas sp. K632G. The sequence goes on along the minus strand of NZ_JAGGDM010000014.1, from coordinate 38,178 downwards.
CCTGAGCGTGACCAAGGCACTATTGGGTTTGCTACCGTTCGCGCAGGCGATATTGTCGGTGAACACACTGCATTGTTTGCCGATATTGGTGAGCGTTTGGAAATAACCCATAAAGCATCAAGCCGCTTAACGTTTGCAAAAGGCGCGGTGCATGCGGCCCAATGGCTTCACGGCAAGCCAGCAGGATTATATTCAATGGTTGATGTGCTAGACCTGAAATAATAACTAAAGACCGTGAAGATAGTTTTCATTTTAACAGCGGCTTTAGTCGCATTACTTTGCACTAATAAGTAGTGGTTTTGGCGGTTATACAAGACAAATGAGTTTAAGTGGTTATTTTAATGATTTTTAATATTTAAATTAGACATTTTTAGTCAGTCATGTATACTCGCCGGAATTTGCCCGAATTTCGTATTCTAAAGCTATAAAACTGGCTGTAGAACACGGTTTTATTAGCTGCAAAGATCGTAAAATGAGCGCTGTTAAATCAGTACTCTCATTTTTTGTGGGGTTTGGACAGAAATTCTGTTCAAACACATAGTTATCCTTAATCTGGAGGTTGACTTGGCTAATTCTGCCCTTTTGGTGTTAGAGGATGGTTCTGTCTTTAAAGGAACGGCGATAGGTGCGCAAGGCACTGCCGTTGGTGAAGTTGTTTTTAATACTTCAATGACAGGCTATCAAGAAATCATCACTGACCCATCCTACGCTGAACAAATCATTACCCTTACTTATCCACATATTGGCAATACCGGTATTAACGAAGAAGACGTTGAAGCAGATAAAATCTGGTCTAAAGGTCTTATTATTCGTGACTTACCTCTTGTTGCTAGTAATTTCCGTCAACAACAAACGTTATCAGAGTACCTCAAAGCCAAAGGCGTTGTAGGTATAGCCGATATCGATACTCGTCGTTTAACACGTATTCTACGTGATAAAGGCGCGCAAAACGGCTGCATCGTTTGTACTGATGAGTTAGATGAAGCGAGCGCGTTAGCACAAGCAAAAGATTATCCTGGCTTGAAAGGCATGGATTTGGCAAAAGTAGTAAGCATTACTGAGCCAAAGACGTGGACTGAAGGCAGCTGGAAATTGGGCGAAGGGTATATCACTCCAGCCGATAGTAAATATCATGTAGTCGCTTACGATTACGGGGTTAAGAGCAACATTTTACGTTTGCTTGCAGACCGTGGTTGTCGCGTTACCTTGGTACCCGCGCAAACACCTGCTGAAGAAGTGTTAGCTATGCAACCTGATGGTGTGTTCTTGTCTAACGGCCCTGGTGACCCTGAGCCGTGTGATTATGCCATTACAGCGATTAAAACTATCGTTGAAACAGGTTTGCCAGTGTTTGGTATCTGTTTAGGTCATCAACTACTTGCGCTTGCCAGTGGTGCTACTACGGTGAAAATGAAGTTTGGTCACCATGGTGCTAACCATCCAGTGAAAGACTTAAAACGCAATGTGGTGATGATCACCAGTCAGAACCATGGCTTCGCTGTAGATGAATCAAGCCTACCTTCTAATTTAGAAGTAACGCATGTTTCGTTGTTCGATAAGTCGTTACAAGGTATTCATCGTACCGATAAGCCAGCGTTTAGTTTCCAAGGGCACCCAGAAGCAAGCCCTGGACCGCACGAAGCTGCGCCGCTATTCGACCACTTCATTGAATTAATCGAACAACACAAGCAGTAGGAACGAGCCCGCTATGCCAAAACGTACCGACATAAAAAGTATTCTCATCATAGGTGCTGGCCCTATTGTTATTGGCCAGGCCTGCGAGTTTGACTATTCAGGCGCTCAAGCATGTAAAGCGCTACGCGAAGAAGGTTATCGCGTTATTCTGGTTAACTCGAACCCCGCTACTATCATGACCGATCCTGAAATGGCCGATGCAACATACATCGAGCCAATTCACTGGGAAGTGGTACGCAAAATTATCGAAAAAGAGCGTCCAGATGCCATCTTGCCCACAATGGGCGGACAAACTGCGCTTAACTGCGCGCTAGATTTAGATCATCACGGTGTATTGAAAGAGTTCAATGTTGAACTTATCGGTGCAACGGCTGATGCTATCGATAAAGCTGAAAACCGTGAGCGCTTCGACAAGGCAATGAAAAACATTGGTCTTGAATGCCCACGCGCCGAAATTGCACAAAGCATGGATCAAGCCCACGACGTACTAACGCGTATTGGCTTTCCATGTATTATTCGTCCGTCATTCACCATGGGTGGAAGCGGCGGCGGTATTGCATACAATATTGACGAATTTAACGAAATTTGTGGCCGGGGTCTCGACCTTTCGCCTACCAAAGAACTCCTTATTGATGAGTCGTTAATTGGTTGGAAAGAATACGAAATGGAAGTAGTTCGCGACCGTGCAGATAACTGTATCATCGTGTGTACTATTGAAAACTTCGATGCCATGGGTGTACATACTGGTGACTCAATCACAGTCGCGCCAGCGCAAACCCTTACTGACAAAGAATTCCAGCTAATGCGTAATGCCGCCATGGCAGTATTACGTGAAATCGGTGTTGAAACCGGTGGCTCTAACGTACAGTTCGGTGTAGATCCAAACACAGGCCGTATGGTGATCATCGAGATGAACCCGCGGGTATCGCGTTCATCTGCATTAGCATCAAAAGCGACAGGTTTCCCAATTGCTAAAGTGGCTGCCAAGTTAGCCATTGGTTACACCCTTGATGAGCTTGCTAACGATATTACCGGTGGTTTAACACCAGCATCTTTTGAGCCTTCAATCGATTACGTAGTCACAAAAATTCCTCGCTTTAACTTTGAAAAATTTGCTGGCGCGAACGATCGCTTAACCACGCAAATGAAATCAGTGGGCGAAGTGATGGCGATTGGTCGTAACCAACAAGAGTCACTACAAAAAGCACTTCGCGGCCTTGAAGTTGGCGCGAACGGCTTGAACTCAATGGTCGATTTAGAAGACCCAGAAGCACGCAACAAAGTGATTTACGAACTACGTGAGCCTGGTGCTGAGCGTATTTGGTACATTGGCGATGCGTTCCGCATGGGCATGACCGTTGATGAAGTATTTACGCTCACTAACGTTGACCGTTGGTACCTCGTTCAGCTTGAAGAACTTATTCAGCTTGAAGCTCAAGTAGCTGAATGTGGATTACACGGCATTGATGAAGACCTTATGCGTAAACTTAAGCGCAAAGGTTTCTCTGACTCTCGCTTAGCCGAGCTTACGAAAGTAGGTGAAGGTGACATTCGTGAAACTCGTCGCGGCTTTGGTGTAACGCCAGTTTATAAGCGTGTTGATACCTGTGCGGCAGAATTTTCTACCAGCACGGCTTACATGTATTCAACCTACGATGAAGAGTGTGAAGCTGACCCCACTGACAACGATAAGATTATGGTGTTAGGTGGTGGTCCAAACCGTATTGGTCAAGGTATCGAGTTTGATTATTGTTGTGTTCACGCGGCGCTTTCAATGCGTGAAGACGGTTACGAAACCATTATGGTTAACTGTAACCCTGAAACGGTTTCTACCGACTATGACACATCTGATCGCTTGTACTTCGAACCGGTAACGCTAGAAGACGTACTTGAGATTGTGGCTAAAGAAAAGCCAAAAGGCGTAATAGTGCAATACGGTGGCCAAACGCCGCTTAAGTTAGCACGTGCCCTTGAAGCTGCTGGCGTACCTATTATTGGCACGTCGCCTGAAGCTATCGATAGAGCAGAAGATCGTGAACGCTTCCAGCAAATGGTGAATAAGCTAGGCCTTAAACAGCCAGCAAATGCTACGGTAACTAACATCGAGCAAGCCCTTGCAATGGCTGACGGTATTGGCTTTCCGCTTGTAGTACGTCCTTCGTACGTACTAGGTGGCCGCGCAATGGAAATTGTTTACGACCTTAAAGACTTAAAACGCTACCTAACGGAAGCGGTGAAGGTTTCTAATGATTCTCCTGTACTGCTAGACCGCTTCTTAGATGATGCCATTGAAGTCGATATCGATGCAATCTGCGACGGTAAAGAAGTCGTTATTGGCGGAATCATGGAGCATATTGAGCAGGCCGGTGTTCACTCTGGTGACTCAGCCTGTTCATTGCCACCTCACTCTCTAAGTAAAGAGATTCAAGATGTTATGCGCGAACAAGTGAAAGCCATGGCGCTTGAACTTGGTGTTGTTGGCCTAATGAATACACAATTTGCGGTAAAAGATGGCGAAGTGTATTTAATCGAGGTTAACCCGCGTGCAGCACGTACAGTACCATTTGTATCGAAAGCCACAGGTGTTCCACTTGCTAAAGTTGCCGCACGTGCAATGGCGGGTGTTAGCTTGGCAGAGCAGGGTGTTACGACAGAAATTATTCCTCCGTTTTACTCTGTGAAAGAAGTGGTATTACCGTTTGCTAAATTCCAAGGTGTTGATCCACTATTAGGCCCAGAAATGCGCTCTACTGGCGAAGTGATGGGTGTAGGTGACACGTTTGAAGAAGCGTATGCTAAAGCTAACTTAGGTGCAGGAGCGCCATTACCTAAATCAGGTAAAGCGTTAATCTCTGTGCGTAATAACGATAAGAATAAAATTATCGAATTAGCCAAAGCATTGAACGGCGCTGGATTTAGCATTGAAGCGACGCGAGGCACGGCAACCACACTTTATGATGCAGGTATTGCCTGTTCTGTAGTGAATAAGCTGTCTGAAGGTCGCCCTAACATTGTGGACTCCATCAAAAATGGAGAGTACGCCTATATCATCAATACTACGGAAGGTCGCCAAGCGATTACCGACTCGGTTTATATTCGCCGTGAAGCGTTGCTGAATAAGGTGACTTACACCACCACAATGAATGCTGCTTTTGCTACTATTCGTGCGAAGTCGGCAGACGATCGTGACAAGGTGGCTTCAGTTCAAGAGCTTCACGCAAGACTCTAACACTGATGACATTACATGGGATACGCGGTATCCTGTGTATATGACACTTATGTGAACCAATCAAAAGTGCGCCGGAAGGCGCACTTTTTTCTGTTTAAAATCAACTAGCTAGTCGAGACTGTATTCATGAGTCAGTATCCAATGACCGCGCACGGCGCACAGCTTCTGCGCGACGAACTAAACGAACTTAAAACAAAAACTCGCCCGCGTATTATTCAGTCTATTGCTGAAGCTCGCGAGCACGGCGACTTAAAAGAAAATGCTGAATATCACGCCGCCCGTGAACAGCAAAGTTTCTGCGAAGGCCGTATTCAAGATATTGAAGGTAAATTGTCAAACGCACAAATTATCGATGTCACCAAAATGGAAAACAAAGGTAAGGTTATTTTCGGCACTACCGTTACCATTTTGAATGTTGATACGGATGAAGAAACCACATATCGCATCGTGGGCGACGACGAAGCAGATATTAAGCAAAACCGTATTTCGGTAAATTCACCTATTGCTCGCGGCCTTATCGGCAAAGAGCTTGATGATATGGTGACTATTCAAACGCCAGCAGGTAGTGTTGAAGTAGAAATTATTGAAGTTCAATATATCTGATACACCGTAAACCAGTGGCTCTGGCCACTGGTTTCAATCAGCGCAAAGCCCCTCTATTTCACCCATTACCATCCCACCATTCTTTAATTCTCAACCTTTCTTTTTTAGGATTGAGCTAGCATACCCTGCAATTCCCAGCACTTTACACTAATTGATAGATACCAAAATCACAGATAATAGCCTACGTTTTAATAGCGCATACATTTTTTGGCAAAAGCTTACTTAAACTTTTTTGTTGCTGACACAACGCTTATTTAATCGTAAACCACCTTATCTATCTAATAGAGGCTGTCATTCGTTATGATGTTGAAAAAACTCTCGGTATTGCAGCTTACTATTTTAGGTACGGCATGCTTGTTTATATCAATCATGTTTCTGGCTTATAAAGATATAAGTACCTCTAGAGAGGTATTATCTTCCGCCGAAAGGGACATTAAGTTGGTGACATTGATAGCAGCCGTAGAGCGCGTGGCTCATCATCATGCGGTCGAAAGGGGGCTAACGGCAGGTTTTTTAGGTAATCCAAGTGATACCTCCAGAAGCAAAGTACTAAACCAAAGAAAGAAAGCCGATGCGGCCATGGACAAGATAACTAGCATAGTGGCTGAAGACTGGAAAGAGGCATCGTCAGTTGAAAAAATTCTGTCTCCTGTTTTTTCTTTAGTGAAAAACAAAAGTGAAATAAGAAAAGAGGTAGACGATTTAAATGGGAAAAATGCTTTTTCCTTCTACAGCAACCTTAATAAACGTGCGTTAAATACCACTAATGCGTTGACCATGCTGGTTAACGCTCCCGAGGCTAAACAGGTATTGTCACAAGCCTTGCTATTTGCACAAGCTAAAGAAAAAATGGGGCAGCGTAGAGGTAAAGTGAATGCTGTTTTAGCGGCAAGCGCAATTTTAGATCCCGTTAGGCAGCAAGTTTTAGCGTATACCAACGAAACCAAGTACATAGAAGAAAAGCTTAAGCTGAATTTAGACGGCGATGCATTAATTGGGTTTCAGGCGTTAATGAAAAGCGTCACTAGCAATCAAGTTAACCAAATTGTGCGTGAAATCACTTCTGATAACCCGGCATTCTCTTCACTACCCACCAATTCAGAATGGTTTTCATTAGCTTCAGAGCAAATAGGCGGAATTGCTGCGTTGTTAAGTGAGCGGTTTGATTACGTGGTTAGTATTGTTAATACAAAAGCGAGTAGCGCGAATACAAACTTAGTGGTTACATTCGTCGTTATTGCGTTGCTAACGTTATTTATTGTTGTCATATATCGCACATTGCTCGGTATCATTACGCAACAGTTAAATAAATTGGTGGCGAACCTAGATAAAATTGCGAAAGAGGGTGACCTCACTATTGATTTATCAATGAGCACTAAGAACGAACTAGGTGATATATCTCGTTCAGTTAATACCACCATTTTAGCATTGCGGGATCTCGTGCGTGGGTTAGGACAATCTATTCTCACAAGTTCCAGGCTTTCCCGTCAGTTAGAAGATTCCAGTGGTGAAATGTTGGATGATGCGGGGAAAACTCAGCAACTTACCGCCAATATCGCGTCAGCAATTGAACAAGTTGCTGCGACGAGCAGAGAAATTGCCAAGGCTGGTGTAGATACGTTACGTGCGAGTAAGCAGTTAGATGGCCTTGCTGAGGCGTCACTACTGGCGAACGACAACATTCGTCATAGTATGGAAGTACTCGCTGATGATATTAAAGGGGTGCAACAAAATGCTGCCGACATGGAACAGCAAGTAACAGAAATTGGCTCTATTTTGGACACCATTAACTCGCTTTCGGATCAAACCAATTTATTGGCGTTAAATGCCGCTATTGAAGCAGCTCGCGCAGGTGAGCATGGCAGAGGTTTTGCTGTTGTTGCTGATGAAGTAAGAAAGCTGGCGCAAAGTAGTCGCGCTTCTTCTGACAAAATATCTAGCTTACTGTCTAACTTAAAAGATGCCAGTGTGGTCGTGGTGACAGATATCAACAAAAACGTAGCCTCAATTACAAGTTCTATGGATGTGACCAATGAAGGCCGCTCCACAGCACAAAAAGTAAAAGAAGCAGCCACTAATGTAGAAGGCATGGCTCACACCATGTCTTCTTCGGCAGAACAACAGTCTGCCACCACCTTAGTCATAGCTCAAGATGTGGTGAATGTTGAAGAGGCTGCGCGGCATGAAGTAAATATAGCTAAACATTTATCCAAATTATCGGGCGACATGAAAGAAAACAACCTGCTTCTTCAGCGCACAATAGATGGATTTAAAGTGGATAAAGATTAACTTTTGAAGCTTATCTCGATGAAAAAGGATAAAAGACAGCTACCACCTGAAAATGGGCTTCAAATAGAGAAGCTCCGTTAGTAATTGGACACACACTTATTTTGCTTTTCTTATATTGAGTGTCTATTTTAAGTTGCTGGCTCACGCCTAACTGCCAACCCTTTACAATCTTACTGAGACTTTTCATTGCCTAACCCCTAGGCAAAGTTTATTCTGCATAAGCTTTTTATTTAACAGGGATTTTTTCAATGGCATATGATTTTGGTTCACAGACGTTAGGCATAGCCAACCCTTTCAAAAAAGAGGGGCTTTTCCGCGCAGTGGGCGGTGGTTTGGTACTCGCTTTAGCCATTTATGCAGTAGCGGGCGTGCCCGATTTGTTTGCCGAGAACAAAGTGCGAGGTTACACGCTACTAGGCGTAGCTTTTGTCCTGATCGTGTCTGGTATTAAACATTGCGCAGTGGGTATTTTGCAGCTCATGCGCTTTTTTGTAGGACGTACTGTGCCTACCTCTCTTGCGTATAACCACTCGGTTTCCGAACAGGATGCAGCGCAAGCAGAGAAAAAATCCCTGCTGTATTCGAAAGAAAGTTTACACGCTATGTTAATGGGGCGTCGTAACACCACGTTTGAAGAGCCTCGAGGTTGGCTAGCCCGACTAGTGCATAGCGTGTTGCCGAAACTTACTTTCCTACCTTTTCCTTTGCGCCATTTATCTCAAGAAATTATTGCCATGGCGGTAACCTTCCTTGTGGCGCTACTTGCATTCGCTATTGTCTACTTTTTAGTAAGTAACGGATTAGCGGGTGAAGTCGCTAAAGTATTAGTAATGCCTTTACTCTCAATATTGCTTCTTGTTTACTTAATCGCGAATTGGGGCTCTACGGCAAAAGGCATTCACAATGAAGGCAACTCTCAACTTGCGAAAGCGAGCAGTTTATCGCTAGGAGTGATTATTGGCTTGGCGATAGTCGTGCCGTTAGGCGCGGGTGTATTCCTAGATGAGTTAGTAGGTCGCGATATCGATAAAGTACAAGCATGGGCAAATACGTTCCCACTATTTAGCGCTTGGGCAAACTTAGCCTTGTTACTAGTTTGCGTAATTGCTGTGATGGCGTTAATCATGCCGTTACTTTACAAACGAATGGGGCAGGTTACCCCTAAAACTGAAGTCAGTGAGTTTCGCGCTAATATGCAAGAGTCGGTTCACCCGAATGAAATCTTCATTAATATTGAAAATATCGTGCTTGCCAACCGAAGATACCGCGAAGTACCGAATCGCATCTATGCCGATTTCGATCCTAGATTAAAAGAGCAAGCAGAAGGTAAAGGCAGTTTTGAGGGGGAGTTATTGATAGAAACTCAGCCTACATTAACTGACGGTGTTACCTTGCCAGAGAAAAAGAAAATGGCCCTAACTGCCGTAGCGCAAGTCGCCTTGGTGGCTGCCGCCATTTTATTTTATGTGGGTGGTTTACAGCTAGCTGAGGTTCTCGATTTAGTTATTCGCCAAGGTGTAAATACCGACGCGCAAGTTAATACCGCAATTACCATGGGTAACAACCTCATATGGTTAATCTTTGCCTGGTTAACGGTTCGTGGTGCTGCCAATGTGATGAATAAAGCGTCCCACATGTTTTGGGGCGAAATGACATTCTCATCGTTACTTATGTTTATGAAAACGGAAGGTACCTATACAGAGTCTCGTGTATCTACAGGCATGGCCATTCACGATTCTACTCGTTCCGAAAACGTTGTGGTGCGTAGCAGTATTACTCCTTGGATTATAACCAGTAGAATCAACACCTCTATTTTTGCTACAAGCGGTATGAACAATTTAGAGTCGCCACGGTTCATTATGGGAATGAATAAGAACGATGCCGAGCTTGGCGAGATTGTCACTGAAATAAAGGCATTCCTGCGCGGGCGTGAAACCATCGCATCTATTACCAACGAGGCCGACTTAGCGAACGCTGGAACCATTCATCAGGTAAATCAGCAAACCCGAAGCCACAATGACGCGCCTCAAAGCAAAATTACCCTTGAGCAGGAAGAAGATGCAGCCGGCTTCTTGCGTAATAATGCCGATAAAGAAGACGAGAATAAAAGCTAAAAGCTAGGCTTTGGTACCATTTACTTTATTTAGATATCGAATGTATTTATAGAAAACGTTTATTGGACACACACTTAAATTTTGATACATATGAGTGTGTGTCCAATTTTTTGCTACAATTTTTTGCATCTCGTCTTCCAGCCTCACTCACTACTTTATTTGCTTCGTTAAAGCGGCTTAGTCAGCTTAAAATCACGCATGTTTGTGTGACTGTCCTATCTGCTATTTGTGTGACTGTCCTATCTGCTACTATCCGCTAACTATCTGTTTGTACTCGTTCTGCCATCTGAACACCTCATCTCTTAAGTCTATTTTGAGTGACTGTCCAACATATAGTTGATTCGTGGGTGGACGGAGTTGCTCCTTGCTATATGCACTTGTACACTAACTTTTTAAGGCTTACTGAAAGGCGCTGTTATGTCGGATAAGGATATTGAAACGCTCTCGTCGAAAGTGGTTTATGAAAATAAGTGGCTTAAAGTACGTGAAGATAAAATTCGTCGTGCTAGTGGGAACGAAGGACTTTATGGTGTTGTTGAAAAACCAGACTTTGCGATTATTCTTCCCATCGACGGTGATATTGTCTATCTGGTCGAGCAATACCGATACACGGTACAGCAGCGATTGCTAGAGTTTCCGCAAGGTGCTTGGGAAGATAACCCAGATGCCGATCCGAAAGTGTTAGCTGCCGGCGAATTGAAAGAAGAAACGGGGTTTACAGCCACAGAAATGCATTTTGTTGGTTTTCAATATCTTGCTTATGGCTTTTGTAATCAGGGTTATCATATATTCGTTGCGAAAGGGCTAACGCAGGGCGAGCAAAAGTTAGATGTAGAGGAAGAGGATTTAAAAATTGTACCTGTGCATATTAAAGAATTGGAATCTATGATAACTGAAGGCACGATTAAAGATGCTTCTACCTGCAATGCTTACGGACTTGCCCGTTTAAAAGGATTTATTTAGTTAACAGTCTGACTATTGACTGTAACAGAGTGTAACAATTTTATGTTGAACGGTATCGCACTCACTTGTATTGTGTGACCACACTTTTTCTTTGGAGCAAACAATGGACTGCAATGGGCAATTTTCCATTACGGGGTGGGATGAAAATATACTAAGTGAAAAACGAGAAGGTGTTAAGCAAACCCATGCTAGCATAACGCAAGCTTATGAAGGCAGCATGGCGGGGCAAAGCGACGTTGAATTTCTCATGTCATATCAGACATCAATGTTGGCGCTATTCGTTGGATTCGAGAGTTTTGTAGGAGTTATAGACGGACGTCGTGGCACAGTTTCATTTAAGCACGATGGAAAATTTGTAAATGGCATTGCCAGTAGCAACTTTTCATCGATTGATGGCAGCGCTACGGGTGAACTCTCTAATTGCACTATTTCAGGAACATTCGAGTCTGCTGAAGGCGGTAAAGCAAACTACACAATAAATCTTACCGAATAAATCTTACCGATTACCTGTTTAAACACATTATGTGTAAACGAAAAAACGGCGCTTCTCAGCGCCGTCCAAAACCAGGGAAACGATTTTTAAAAACTTTGTTTAACTCTCTATTAATCGAGAACCAATCTCAATTTGACGAGGTTTTTTAGCTTCGGGTATGACACGCTCCATATCGATGTGTAATAACCCATTTTCCATATCAGCAGCTAACACCTTCACATGGTCGCCAAGCTGAAATTTTCTTTCGAAATTCCGCTCAGATATCCCTTTGTGAAGAAACTTACGCTCAGCGGTTTCTTTTTCTTCCGGCTTGCGTGTACCCGTTATTACTAGGGTGTTTTCTTGAACTTCTATGGATACGTCATCTTTACTGAAACCCGCTATTGCCATAGTCACGCGATATTTATCATCGCCAAGCAATTCAATATTGTAAGGGGGGTAAGTACTTTGTTTTTCAGCACGAGATGCAGCATCAACAAGTGAAGCTAAGTGGTCAGAACCAATGAATGAACGGTAAAGTGGAGATAGATCGATAGTACGCATAGTCATATCCTATTAATTTAGCAATATGTTAAAAATAATTCGCCCCGACTATTCGGCGGCGGTGTTGTCAACCTGAGCTTTCAGCGTCGACATAATAGATATAGGGTGGCTCAAAATCTTTTCAAGGGCTTTTTTTCAAAAAATTTTAAATTTTATTTTGAAACGTAAAACACCTTAATTTTTTCCGGCTTCTAACATGTCACCGTTGTCGTTACCGGAAATATTAAGGTGCGACCGAATTTTTATTATTCAAGTCTATTATTTTAGGTTTCGATATTTACTTTTGTCACCTTAATTTGCCTCTTATATGCAGCGCTCTATCAAATCAAACTCAAGCATTTATATGCAAACAAAAAGGGGCGAGTAAAATAAGCACTGAACTAAATGATAATTAATTGTATTTGGGTTTTGTGGGATAGTACTATAACAATCTACTTGAAAGAGTATTAAGTAAGCATTTATGTACATAAATGCTACACTTAGCGTTCTTTTTGTTAATTAATCAAACTCAAGAAATCGAATGAAAAAAGAAGTTATTGTATTAAATTGCGGCAGTTCGTCAGTTAAATTCGCTATTATCGATGCTGACACTGGTGAGGCCGGTCTAAGTGGCATTGCAGAAAGCTTAGGTAATGATGACGCAAGCATATCGTTTAAATTAAACGGTCAAAAAGAACAGCAAACCCTACCTGCTAACGCCTCTCATGCAGAAGCTTTAGCAGCAATTCAAAACATAATTGCCAGTACAGGTGTTGAGCCAATAGCCTTGGGACATCGAGTTGTTCACGGTGGTGAACGCTTCAAAGAAGCAGCGTTAGTCGACGATAGCGTATTAGCCTCGGTAGAAGAATATGCGAGCATGGCACCGCTGCATAACTTAGCTAACCTGAAAGGAATTACCACTGCCCAAGCCGCCTATCCAGATTTACCGCATGTCATCGTGTTCGATACTTCTTTTTTCCAACAAATGCCAAAACGTGCCTATATGTATGCACTACCCAAGGCCTTGTACGAGCAGCACGGCGTGCGTAAATATGGTTTCCATGGCACTAGCCACAAGTTTATTTTAGATAGCACTGCACAATTGCTTAATAAGCCTGTTGAACAAACCAGTATTATTAGTGCTCACTTAGGCAATGGTTGTAGTGTTACCGCTATTGAAAAAGGTGTAGCGGTAGATACCAGCATGGGGTTTACGCCCCTTGAAGGGTTAATGATGGGAACGCGTTGCGGCGATATCGACCCCAGCTTGCCAGGCACTTTGCAAGAAAAACTAGGCAAGTCAGCGGCTGAAATTAATTCACTGATTAACAAAGAATCTGGCCTTGCGGGTATTTCCGGGTTAAGCAACGATTGTCGTACGCTAGAAGAAGCGGCAGAAGCGGGGCACGAAGGCGCACTGTTAGCCCTTGAAATGTTCTGTTATCGCTTAGCTAAATATATATCTAGCTACATGATAGCGGTGCCGTCATTAGATGCCGTGGTGTTTACCGGTGGTATTGGTGAAAATTCATCGTATATTCGTGCAACTACCATGGGGTATTTTTCCCATCTTGGGTTTACCATTGATGAGCAAAACAACCAAGCTATGCGCTTTGGTGCGAAAGGAAACATTGCGTCTTCCTCATCCACCAAACCTGTTTTAATCGTACCCACAAATGAAGAGTGGGTTATCGCCGCTGAAGCTGCGAAATTCGCTTAGCTTTTTTGGATAAATTTTCGCGAAAAATGTCTTCGCTCAGATTGTTTTTGCTTTAGGAGCATCTATGTCACGCCGTATTATGCTGATCCCTGTTGGCACTAGCGTAGGGTTAACTACTGTCAGCATTGGGCTAGTTCGAGCATTAGAAGAACAAGCCATTAAACTGAATTTTTTTAAACCTGTAGCACAGCCTCGTAGGGGCGATACCGGTGAAGAGCGCTCAACCGCTATTATTAGTCACCACTGTAGCGTTAAACCCATAGCGCCATTCGATTTGAACGTAGTAGAGCAAATGATCAGTAGCGATAATACTGATGAATTACTTGAAGAGATTATAGAGCGCTTTGAAGCGCATCAAGAACCTGATGCAGTGGCAGTTATCGAAGGTCTGGTGACAACCCGCCACCATCCCTATGCAGAGCGCTTAAATCTTGAAATTAGTCGGGCGTTAGATGCCGACATTGTGTTTGTTTGTGTGCCAGGAAATGATGATCCTGTTGATATTAATCATCGCCTTGAAATTGTGGTAGACGCTTACGGCGGCCACAAAAGTAAAAAGGTAATAGGGTGCATATTTAACAAAGTTAACGCGCCTTATGATGAACACGGTCAACTACGTACCGATTTAAGTGTGCTTGAAGCGCCAGAGCACGATGAAACACGCAGCAAAGCGTTGCGTGAACTGCCTATATTTGCAAAGGGCTTGAACCTGCTTGGGAATATTGATTGGAATGCGGAGCTAATGTCTCCTCGTGCTATCGATATTGCTAAGCACTTAAATGCCACATTAATAAATGAAGGCAATATTGCTTCACGTCGATTAAGCAGCGTTACGTTTGCGGCCCGTGAAATTCATAACATGACACACACCTTAAAGCCTGGCGCACTGCAAGTAATGTCTGGTGACAGAGGTGATGTGTTTGTTTCGTGTTGCTTAGCAGCGTTAAATGGCACCAAGTTAGGCGCATTATTATTAACTGGCGGCTACCAGCCAGATGAAAATATAAAGCAGCTTTGTAACCAAGCATTAGAAACCGGCTTGCCTGTTATGTTGGTCAATACGAATACGTGGCAAACCGCACAGAACCTTCATGCGTTTAATCAAGAAGTGCCGGTAGATGATAGTCAGCGTATAGAAAAAGTGATGGTACATGCGGCTGAAAGTTTAGATGCTAAATGGGTCTCTTCGCTTACTGAAAAAGTATCGCGTCAAAAGAAACTTTCTCCGTCTGCATTTCGCTATTATCTAACCAATCGTGCGCGCCAAGTTAACAAGCGCGTGGTATTACCTGAAGGTAATGAACCGCGCACTGTAGCCGCAGCTGCCATTTGTGCTAAACGAGGGTTAGCGCGGCCTGTGCTGATTGGTGATGAAAATGAAATTCAACGTGTGGCACAGCAACAAGGCGTGGTGCTGGGCGATGGGGTTGAAATTGTTTCACCTGCTGCCATACAAGAAGATTATGTGGCAGGGTTAGTGAAGCTTCGCGGTCACAAGGGGGTTACCGATGTGGTTGCTCGTGAGTTGCTACAAGACAACGTTACCCTAGGTACTATGATGTTGCAGCAAGGTGATGTTGATGGCTTGGTATCTGGCGCCGTTCACACTACAGCAAATACCATTCGCCCCGCATTGCAGTTAATTAAAACAGCAGAAAATGCATCGTTAGTTTCGTCGGTATTTTTCATGTTATTGCCAGACCAAGTCTTGGTTTATGGTGACTGTGCCATTAATCCAGACCCTAATGCCCAACAGCTGGCAGATATTGCGATTCAGTCTGCTACGTCGGCGCAGATGTTTGGTATCGAGCCAAGAGTCGCTATGATCAGTTACTCTACTGGTACATCGGGTGCTGGAAGCGATGTTGAAAAAGTGCGTGAGGCTACCGAAATTGCACAAAAACTTCGCCCGGACTTACTCATTGATGGGCCGCTTCAATACGATGCCGCTGCCATTGAAAGTGTAGGGCGCAGTAAAGCGCCAAACAGCCGTGTTGCGGGTAAAGCTAATGTATTTGTGTTCCCAGATTTAAACACCGGAAATACCACTTACAAAGCGGTTCAGCGTAGTTTTGATTTGGTGTGTATTGGGCCAATGCTGCAAGGCATGCGCAAGCCTGTCAATGACTTAAGCCGTGGAGCGTTAGTAGATGATATTGTGTTTACTATTGCGTTAACTGCTATTCAAGCCGCCAATTAGTTAAGTGCGTTTAAGCTAGCTTAAGGCTATTAAAATTAGCTCAAGGCTATTTACCTAGCTCAAGGCTGTTTACCTAGCTCAAGCTGTATTAGTTTTTGACTATGGAAATTCGATAGTGACACGAACAAAAACGGCGCATAATGCGCCGTTTTTTTATGTTTACATTTTAGTTAGTTCATTAAACCTAACTCGTCGACTAAATAAAAATTTTGCGACTAAGGCGCCACGTTTTTAATAAGCTTTAGCGCGCTTTCTCAACCAAATCGCAATGCCGAAAAACACCAGTACCAGCACCCATACGCCTATATCTTGAATCAGGTAATAGGGCGTGAAACCAGAGGTTGCCAACACAGGGGCAGTTAAACTTGCCGCTTCAAATTGAGGTAACCGTGCAGTTATATTGCCTTTGTGGTCAATAAAGGCAGTAACGCCATTATTGGTAGCTCGCACCACTGGGCGGCCAAATTCTACCGCACGCATTCGAGCAATGTCTAAATGCTGCGCTGGGCCGTGAGAATGGCCAAACCACGCATCGTTACTTACCGTAATAATCATGTCAGTAGTTTTGTAGATATTCGCGGCAACTTGCCTTGGAAAGGCAATTTCAAAGCAGATTGCTGGTGCTAAGTGAATACCGTTAGCAACAAGATTAGCTTGCTGAAAATCACCTCTGGCAAAAGAAGACATGGGTAAATCAAACAAAGGCGCTAAGGGGCGCAACCAATCTTCAAAAGGCACGAATTCACCAATGGGTAACAAATGGTGTTTAGCGAAACGATTGTTGTGGAAGTACTGATAATCTGGCGTTTTAGAATTGGGTGTTCTTTTGCCCAGCACTATCAAATTGTTCCAGGCCTCATCGGTTTCCCAATTATAATTCACAATGCCTGTGATAAGTGCGGTGTTCTCAGTAAAGGCGCGCGCATTGACTTGAGTCAAATAATCTAGCGCCAGTGGCTCTAGTTTTGGTACGGCTGCTTCGGGCCAAATTATCAAGTCGTTATCCCACAGCGGTTCCGTAAGGCTTAAATAACGGTTCATGGTAGGGGCGTCTTGTTCAGGTACCCATCGCAAAGACTGCGCAATATTACCCTGAGCCATCGCGACGTTATACTGCTGTTTAGGCGCAACCCATGTATGCTGACTGGCAATAAAACCGCTAATATACAAAGCTAAGCTAACCAAAACTGCGCCGGTGAAATGCCGTTTAGTACGGGACACGGCAAACAAGCTTGCACCGATAACTAGCAAGGCTGTTATGCCGGTTTCACCTATTATGGGTGCCCAACCCACTAGGGAACTATCGATTTGGCTATAGCCTAACGACAACCACGGAAAACCGCTTAACAACCAACTGCGTAACCATTCTGCGAATACCCAGAAAAAAGGTAAAGCCAGTGGCCAAAGACGATGTGGGAAATAGCGAGCGGTAAGCTTAAACGCAACTGCTGGAAACAACGCAAGGTAACTACATAATAAAACCATGAGGCCTATAGATGCAATTAGGGGTAAGCCACCGAAATCGGCAATGCTTACGTGTACCCAACTAATGCCCGAACCAAACCAGCCTAGCCCAAATACCCAGCCGGCTAAAAAAGGGCGATGTGGAAGTTTAATAACTTGCCTAATTCCTAACGCAAAAGCGGGGATAACAAGTGGCCAGATACCAAAGGGCGCAAACGCCAGCGTTAAGCTAGCGCCGCTTAGCAAAAGCAGTAAATAAGGAATGAACCGTTTCAACGGAGTTACTCCAGAGAGGCCACCGACACTTTAAGGTGTATAAGACGGCGTTTATCAGAGTTGGTTACCTTAAAGTGAATATCACCAATGGTAACTTCATCGTTCGTTTCAGGCATGTGCCCGAACGCTTTAAGCACTATACCGCCAATGGTATCGGCTTCTTCTTCGCTGAATTTGGTTTCAAAGAAGGCGTTAAATTCGTCAACAGGCGTTAACGCTTTAACTGAATAGGTCGATTTGTTCAGTGGGCGAATATCATCGGTACCGTCTTCTTCGGTATCGTATTCGTCTTCAATTTCACCAACAATAATCTCTAGTATATCTTCAATGGTAACAAGCCCAGACACACCGCCGTATTCATCCACAACAATGGCCATGTGATAGCGTTGTTGGCGAAACTCTTTCAGCAGTACATCTACACGCTTACTTTCCGGCACAATAACAGCAGGACGTAAAATATCACGTAAGTTTAGACTTTTTTCTGGATTAAACGCATAGCTTAGCAAGTCTTTTGCAAGCAGAATGCCTTCAATATGATCTTTATCTTCACTAATAACGGGGAAGCGGGAGTGGGCTGATTCCAACACGACAGGTAGGAATTCATCTACGTTTTTTTCAACGTCTATGGTGGTCATCTGCGCGCGTGGGATCATAATATCCCTAACTCGCATTTCGTTGACACCTATAACGCCTTCAATCATCTCCCGGGTTTGGGGATCGATGATTTCGTTCTGCTCGGCTTCAGTAATAACTTCAACCAGTTCTTGTTTGCTTCTCGGCTCGCCAGAGATAGAAAGTTTAAGTTTGTCTAACCAACTTTTTCCTTGGGAGCCGTTGGTAGAGTGAGGATTATCGTCGCTCATAATGTCCGCTAATTTATTGATACAACGTCAACGTTAAATGTCTTGGGGAGGGGCGTCAATGCTTTATTGTTTATTTGCACGTAAAATACGCAACTGCCCAAGTGTAACTTGTTGGCGCTATTGGGTTTTATTGATAAGGATTACCAATATTTAAAGATGCCAATATACGAATTTCTTTTGCTTCCATTATGTCAGCATCTGCATCGTCTATGTGATCGTACCCCAGAAGATGTAATATTCCGTGAACGACCATATGGGCATAGTGATTGGTGGGGGTTTTGTCTTGCTCTTCAGCTTCACGCATGATCACAGGTACACAAATAACTAAATCACCAAGTAAGTTCATTTCTATGCCTGGCGGCACTTCAAAAGGAAAAGACAGCACATTGGTAGGCTTATCTTTACCTCTGTATTCATGGTTTAGCGTTTGCGACTCTTCGTCATCGGTGAAGCGTACGGTAATTTCTTGCTCACCGGTATTTTCGGCAACCAGTACAGCATTCGCCCATGCTTCAATTTGCTCTAAAGAGGGAATGGCCTTAGCCATCACCTCGTCAGCTTCATAAGCTTGCTGGTAATCTACAATGGCTATCACTGGTTATCGCTATTTTGTTGTGCAGATGAGCTTTTTGATGAACTATTAGATGAAGCGTTAGCGTCAGCTTGTTCACGTTGAAGGCGAAGGGCTTCCTCTTTCTTCTCTTTGCGAACACGCTCTTGCTGGGCGTCATAATGTTCATATGCGCGAACGATTCTGGCCACAACAGGGTGTCTTACCACATCTTCAGCGTTGAAGAAGTTAAACGAAATATCGTCAACATTATCTAATACTTCAATAGCGTGACGTAAACCAGAGCGGGCGCCGCGAGGTAAATCAACTTGAGTAATATCACCGGTAATAACCGCTTTCGAATTAAAGCCAATACGGGTTAAGAACATTTTCATTTGTTCAACCGTGGTATTTTGACTCTCATCCAAAATAATAAAAGCATCGTTTAACGTACGGCCACGCATATAGGCTAATGGCGCTACTTCTATTACGTTACGTTCCATTAATTTTTCTACTTTTTCGAAACCTAGCATTTCAAATAAAGCATCGTAAAGCGGGCGTAAGTAAGGGTCTACTTTCTGTGAAAGGTCGCCTGGCAAAAAGCCTAACTTCTCACCCGCTTCGACAGCAGGGCGAGTAAGTAGAATTCTACGTATTTCTTGGCGTTCTAACGCATCAACTGCTGCAGCTACTGCTAAATACGTTTTACCTGTACCAGCAGGGCCTACACCAAAAGTGATATCGTAATTTAGAACGTTAGCCACGTATTGAGCTTGATTCGGGTTACGGGGCTTAATAACGCCGCGTTTCGTGCGAATGTGTACTTCTTTACCGAAATCGCCAGTGCCTGACTCTGTATCTTGCTCTAAAGCCGCGGCCTGTTGAATGGCTAAGTGTACTTGCTCAGGTTCAAGTTCAGGTAAGCGGCCTTTTACTGGCTGAGTTTCTACGTACAGTTGCTTGAGTAATTCAGTAGCACTTTGAATTTGGCGTGGTTCGCCTAACACCTTGAACGCATTGTTTCGGTAAGTAATTTCTACCCCTAACCTACGCTCTATTTGCTTAATGTTGTCGTTAAACGGCCCACACAAGTTAGACAAACGTTTTGTGTCTGCCGGCTCTAAATCAAATTCGTTACTTACCAATGTACTCAAACTACTGTATTCCTCACTTTTACTATTTATGCTGGGTTGAACTGGCCTACGCCTATCGCGTCAGGTAAATCAGCCTCGTGCTTGGCCATAATAGATTGGGGCGAAACAGCAACACGCAAGCCCATTTCATCTTCACGGCGAATAACATCACCACGTAATGAATTAGAGAATACATCTGTCACTTTCACATCTACGAATTCACCAATCATATCCGGCGTACCTTCGAAGTTAACCACGCGGTTATTTTCAGTACGGCCAGAAAGCTCCATAGGATTTTTCTTTGACGGGCCTTCTACCAAAATACGTTGTTCAGTACCTACCATATTACGCGCAATACGCAACGCTTGTTGATTAATGCGTTGCTGTAAAAGGTACAAACGCTGCTTCTTAGCGTCTTCGCTAACATCATCTACTGCGTCTGCTGCTGGTGTACCAGGGCGAGCACTGTAAATGAAGCTAAAGCTGAGGTCGTAATCAATGGCTTTTATAAGATCCATTGTGGCTTCAAAATCAGCATCGGTTTCACCTGGGAAACCAATAATGAAGTCGCTCGACATACTAATGTTCGGTCGAACTTTACGAAGCTTACGAATCTTAGATTTATACTCAATGGCGGTATGACCACGCTTCATTAAGTTAAGAATACGATCTGAACCACTTTGCACTGGCAAGTGAAGGTGATCTACAAGCTCAGGAATAGTGGCGTATACGTCGATAATATCGTCGGTAAATTCAACCGGATGCGACGTGGTATAACGAATTCTATCAATGCCATCAATGGCAGCAACAAGTTCTAATAACTCGGCAAAGCGACATACGGTTCCATCGTGGTTCTCACCGCGAAACGCGTTTACGTTCTGGCCTAACAAGTTAACTTCGCGTACACCTTGACCGGCTAGCTGGGCAATTTCAAGTAATACGTCGTCTACCGGACGGCTTACTTCTTCACCACGGGTATAAGGTACTACGCAGAATGTGCAGTACTTAGAGCAGCCTTCCATAATAGAAACAAACGCCGTTGGGCCTTCAGCACGGGGTTCAGGTAAACGGTCGAATTTTTCAATTTCAGGGAAGCTTACGTCGATAACCGACTTTTCACCGCCTTTAAGTTGGTTAATCATTTCGGGCAAACGATGCAAGGTTTGCGGGCCGAAAACTAAATCAACATAAGGGGCGCGCTGACGAATAACGCTACCTTCTTGAGAAGCTACGCAACCGCCCACGCCAATAATAAGCTCGGGTTTATCTTGCTTAAGGTTCTTCCAACGACCAAGCTGGTGGAACACTTTTTCCTGCGCCTTCTCACGAATAGAGCACGTATTAAGCAAGATAACATCGGCTTCTTCCGCAGTTTCTGCTGCAGAGTAGCCATGAGTAGAGTCGAGTAAGTCTGCCATTTTCTCCGAGTCGTACTCGTTCATTTGGCAGCCCCAGGTTTTGATATACAGCTTTTTAGTCATAACAACTAGTCGATAACCTGATAGAGTTCCCGTAAGCAATTGACTGGCGGTTGAAAATGCCACACGCTAACTAGGTTAGGTGTAATTTCTGGCAAAGCCTGCCACTGCAGTTTTGGGAAGATGTTCAAAATAGCCGCGTATTTTACCTGTTATAACGTCGAATGCCCAGTGTATTCACGCACATTCGCCGGAATTTAATGCACTGCCATCTTGCAAGGGCGGTGTGGCTGATATAAAGCATGAAGCAGAAAATATTAGTAAATTAAAATGGCGAACGTATTTGGGCTCACATTCGTATTATTTATTAGTGCAAAGCGAGTAAGCCATTGGGTAAGTAGAAGAGATTTGTAGTATGTATGATTTTTGTATAAATGGTGGTGGCATGGTTGGGGCTGCGCTTGCATTGGGCTTAGCGAAGCAGCAATACCGGGTAGCTATAATTGAGCCCCACTTGCCCAAAGCTTTTGACGAGGCCAGTAAGCCAGACTTAAGAGTATCTGCCATTAGTGATGCGTCTGTATCCTTGTTAACGTCGCTAGGCGCGTGGGAATACATTGAAACAATGCGCGTTAAACCCTATACGGGGCTAAGTGTGTGGGACGATCCCGCGCATCGAACAGACTTTACTGCAAAAAGCATTGATGTGCCTCAGCTAGGCTTTTTTGTTGAAAACCGTTTATTGCAATTAGGGTGTCATCAAGCACTAAAGGCGTTTGACAACGTAACATGGTTTACTGGCTGTAAGGTGACTGGTATCACACTTGGCAATAGCTCAGTTAGTAACTCAGTTGATAGCTCAGTCAATAGCTCGGCTGATTCTTCAGCGTCGTTGGCCCACGTCGCTACCCTCAGTCTTGATAGCGGCGAAACTATTCACGCTAAGTGGTTGATAGGTGCCGATGGTGCGGCCTCGCAAGTTAGGCAATCTGCAAATATTGGTGTATCGGGTTGGCAATACAGCCAACAAGCCATGGGTATAACCATTGAAATGGCAAACCCGGTTGACGCCATTACATGGCAAGAATTTACCCCTGAAGGCCCTAAAGCCTTTTTGCCAATGTTCGACAATTACGCCTCGTTAGTATGGTACGACTCGCCCGATGAACTTAAGCGGTTATCAACCCTCAATGCCGCACAATTAAAGCAAGCCATTATAGAAGCCTTTCCCAGTGAGCTAATTAAAGACGGCAACGACTTTACAGTACTAGATAAAGCTACATTCCCGTTAACCCGTGCACATGCTAGCCGCTATGTTACCGATAGGGTTATTTTGGTGGGCGATGCGGCCCATACCATTAATCCATTGGCAGGGCAGGGAGTTAACTTAGGGTTTAGAGATGTTGAAACCTTATTAGCGGTGACCGGCGATGGTATCGATTTAACGTCGCTAGCGTTTAAAAGCAGCTTAATAACAAGCTACGAAAAGCCACGCCAGCGTGATAATGCGTTGATGATGTCTGCCATGGATGGTTTCTATGGCTTGTTTAGTAACGATATCGGCCCCATTAAATGGTTCAGAAACCAATTACTTTCTGTGGCACAACACTTTGAGCCAGCTAAACGGGAAGTACTTAAATATGCGATAGGGATGCGAGAATGGAAGTTTTAATCATACTTGCCGTACTGTTCGGCGCACTTTTTATAGTAATACCACTTATCGAGCGCTCGAAAATGCGCATCAGTGACGAAGACACTGCCAAATGGGCGAAGTGGATTTGGCCGCTAATGGGCATCTTACTTGTTGCACAACTTCTGCGAATGCTGTTTAGTTAGTCTTTACTTGGCCCTTGGGAAAGCTTGCATTAGAAACGCGCGGTAAACCCATCCATGGGCGCTCTGCCACAGCATCCATGCTGTGGAAGGTTTCTAATGCAAGCTCTCCCAATGCCCCAGATACACCGAGTGAAAAGCTAACATTGAGAAGTACGTGGTAAGCCCACCCAAAAGTACTCTGCTTTAGCATCCATGCTATGGAAGGTTTTTAATGCCCACTGTCCCAATGCCCTAGATGCACTGAGTGAACAGCTACCACTTAAAAACCCCGCATTAACTCATCCATGGGCGCTCTGCCACAGCATCCATGCTGTGGAAGGTTTCTAATGCAAGCTCTCACAATGCCCCAGATACATCGAGTGAAAAGCTAACATTCAGAAGTACGTGGTAAGCCCACCCAAAAGTACTCTGCTTTAGCATCCATGCTATGGAAGGTTTTTAATGCACACTGTCCATATACCTCTATCACTCAGGCCAAGAAGTTTTAAGGTCGATGAGTACTTTATCTATCATGGTTTCAATGGCGTGATCGTCGCTTTGCATTAACGCAAAAGTGCGAAGGCCTACAAATTGGTTTTGTAACCAATCTGCAGCTTTATCAACCGGTGTGCTGGTGGGAAGTGAATTGGTTTGCACGGCTTTTTCTACAATAGATTTGAAACATGCTTTCAAAGTGCTCATACCATCAAGCACAGACTGTTTTCCATTTTCACCCAACATCTCTAGTTCGGTAATAGACTTAATTAATAAGCATTGGCGCTGAAAGCGCATTTCTTCTGGGTTAATCAATTCGCTAACAAAAAATGCACGCAAAGCGTCAAGTGGGCAATCGGCATTAATAACAATGCTGAGTTTTTCTTGGCTGTTCGTAACATACTTTTCCACTACTAATTGGAATAAGCCCTCTTTACTTTTGAAGCGAGCGTAAATACTGCCGGGTCGCATATCTAGCGCTTGTTGAATGTCGCGCATACCAGCGGCCTGAAAGCCTTTTTGCCAAAAAAGCGTGGTGGCCTTCTCAATCACTTCAGACTCTGCATATTTCATTCTGGTATACCTTATATTCGAATGTTTTGAACACTTGTTCAATTATGACTTGAACACTTGTTCAAGTAAACCTATATTGTATTACATCAAAACGTAATCAGTATTTATTATCTTTTTAGTTACTGGTTTTCAGTTCACATCAATAGGAGAGTGACATGAGCGATTTTACATTACACACAGCAGATAGCGCACCAGAAGCAGCTAAACCACTTCTTGAGAATTCTCAAAAAGCTTTCGGTATGATCCCTAACTTGCATGCAGTAATGGCGGAAGCGCCAACGTTGCTTGAAGGTTATCAAGTACTTCACGGTTTGGCACAAGATACGTCATTTAATGCAGAAGAGCTTACTGTAGTATGGCAAGCGGTTAACGTAGAGCATGCGTGTCATTACTGTGTACCAGCGCATACTGGCATTGCTAAAAGCATGAAAGTAAGTGATGAGCTAATTGAAGAGTTACGTAACGATGAAACCCTTTCTGATGCCAAGCTAAATACCTTGAAAGATACCGTACTAGCAGTAACGCGTGGTCGTGGCCACATCGATGATGCACAGCTTAAAGCATTTTACGATGCGGGTTATGCGCACAAGCAACTATTAGAAATCATTCTAATTTTGGCGCAAAAAGTGATGAGTAACTACACAAACCACCTAGCTGAAACCCCTGTAGACGATGCATTCAAATCGTTTGCTTGGGAACCGAAGTAAGGTAGAGAGAACCCAAGTAAGGTAGAGAAAACCGAAGTAAGGTATAGAGAAGGTAGAGAAAACTAACTTTTCTATCCGTAGTGAAATAGCTATGGCTTTACGAAAGTTCTTATAAATTATACGTATACAAAAACGGCCTTTGTTTATCAAAGGCCTTTTTTTTACCTTTAATTTCCTCATATATTGCTATCTCGTTTACGTGCCGGTTACGTGCGACAGTCACAAAGTAACACTATAAACGAACGAAAAAACCTTGAAAGCGTATATACAAATGCTATATGCTGTATAGCCATAAATCGCATGAATCGGTATGTGCTGGCTTTTGTAGATAATACCGTTCTTGATGAGGACTTACGTTGGATAAGAAGAAGAAAAAAAAGAATAGTCAGCTGATCATTCGTATTAACGATCAGGAGCGTGCTGACTTCATTCATCTCTGCGAAGAGTTAGATACTACAGCGGCCAGAGAAATCAGGCGATTTATTAAAGAATTCACTGAAGAGCAAAAAGCCAAGTCTTCGGATTAGCGCTTCTGCTTTATCAAAAATGCACTGCTCTTAAACCAGTGATTACATCGAGTGGGCGCATATTGCCTTGCGTTCTTCACTCAATAAAAAATAGCACAAAAAGGATATTCATAATGGCTAAAGCTAAAAAAGTTAAACAAGAAATCAAAGTAACAAAAGCTAAAATTTCTAAGCAAGAAGGTAAACTTAAAAAGCTTAAGAAAGAGCTTAAAAAAGCGAAGAAGTAAGTAATTCGCAAGATTGATTTATTGTGACGAAACGGCGTATAAGCATGGCTTTACGCCGTTTTTTTGTTCCCTTCGATATGTAAGTCAATGACGAATACTCATCACCTAATTAATAAAACCGGTACTGCTATTTAAACGCCTTAGCCGCTATACTCGTATTGGTAAAATAACGTTAGTAAATTGACGATAGTAGCTGCTAAGGAAAACTCTTGTCCGATATTCATTTTTACGAACCCAAGTTAGGTCACAACCTCGCACACGATCCATTCAACGCCATTATCGCTCCCAGGCCAATTGGTTGGATTTCGTCAAAAAGTAAAGACGGTAAGCTAAACCTCGCGCCTTACAGTTTTTTTAATGCACTAAATTACACGCCACCTATTATCGGTTTTTCTAGCGTGGGTGATAAAGATTCGCTGAAAAATATTAAAGCAACCGGTGAGTTTTGTTGGAATCTTGTCGGCAAACCATTATTAGAGGCTATGAATCAAACCAGTGCGGCTTTAGCTTTCGATGAAGATGAATTCGCGTTTGCAGGTTTAGATACAGTAGCATCACACATTGTCGATGTGCCACGGGTGAAATCAAGCCCCGTTAGTATGGAGTGTAAGCTTACCGATATCGTGCAACTTAAAAATGCAGAAGGCGGCTTGTGTGAAAGTTGGTTTGTGATGGGAGAGGTCGTGGGTGTGCATATTCAAAAGGACATGATTGAAGCGGGTGTGTATAAAACGTTGAAAGCAGAACCTGTCATGCGCGGTGGTGGAGCAGGGGATTATTTCAGTGTAGACAGTAGCAACATGTTTGAGTTGTTAAGGCCCAAATAAACGTACTAGGCCAGATATAAAAAACAGTGGTACAAAATACATTGTTCCACGGCTTTTTAATGCTGAACCTGGCGTTAAAAGTAGGTCTTTCGCTTACCAAATACCGTCTTCAGATTTACCCTGAATTTCACAGTCTCCAGTTTTATATTCTACCTTTTCACCCCTATCGCGTTTAGCAAAGTAATCTTTGCTGATAGATACGATAGTAGGTGTCATCCACACGATAGCGATGATATTGATAACAGTCATTAACCCTAATGCCATATCCGCCATGGCCCATACTTGTGGCATGGCCGCTTGGGCGCCCCAGTAAATCATTCCCAAATAACCTATCGTGTAGGCAGCTCGGCCTGCACGGTTATCGAGTTTGAACATATGTAAGTTACTTTCGCCGTAGGCATAGTTGGCTACAACCGAAGTAAACGCAAACAAGCTAATGGCTGCGGCGACAAAGTCGGTTCCGCCTTCGCCTAAATGGCTGCTCATTGCGTCTTGGGTTAATCTAATGCCTTCCATTTGCTCGGAGCTAGAGCCGCCTGCAAGCAGAATAATGAAGGCGGTAGAGGTACACAGCACCATAGTATCTAAAAACACGCCCAGCATTTGAATGTAACCTTGTGACACTGGGTGGTTAGGATTAGGCACTGCACTGGCCGCAGCATGTGGCACAGAGCCACTTCCGGCTTCGTTTGAGTATAGGCCGCGCTGAATACCGTTTTTAATCGCTGCACCTAATGCGCCCGCGCCGGCTTCTTGTAATCCAAATGCAGACTTAATGATATCCATCAACATAGCAGGAAGTTCTGAGATGTTGATAAAGGTAATCCCCAATGCCACTAAGACATAACCAATACCCATAAAAGGCACAACAAATTCAGCAAATCTAGCAATGCCCCGTAAGCCACCTATTACGATTAAAGAGGCTAGGGCAATAATCGCTATGCCCGTGTATTCGCTGGGGAATTGATACGCGTTGTTTAACGCATCAGTGATGGTGTTGGCTTGCACCGCACTAAATACAAAGCCGTAACCGAAGAAAAGACATAAAGAAAAGGCTACCGCTAACCAGGTTTTATTCAAACCTTGTTTAATGTAATACGCAGGGCCGCCACGAAACTCACCGTTTTCATCTCGTACTTTATACAATTGCCCTAAAACGCTCTCAGCGAAGCCTGTGGCCATGCCTAGTATGGCAATCATCCACATCCAAAAGATAGCACCAGAGCCACCAAGCGAGATGGCTACCGCTACCCCTGCTAGGTTACCGGTGCCTACCCGGGCAGATAAACTAGTACACAATGCCTGAAATGAACTAATGCCGTCTTTGGTCGACTTATTGCTTCCTTTTAACAAGGTAAACATGTGACCAAAATGACGTAATTGAACACCACCTAATTTAACAGTAAACCAAATACCACATGCTAGTAGCATGATGATTAATACTTGGCCGTTACCCCATAAAACGTTATTTACCGCCGAGACAAAGTTTTCTATCACGCGTTTTCCTTTGCTTTTGTTGTTGTGAGACCCGTAGAAAACCTCAAGAGGCTGTTTATCGCTTAAAAGGCTACTATCTAAAATTGATGAACCTTAAAAGAGCGTACTTAAAAAGAGTACCTTGCTGGAGAGCTCAAAAGACACAGTAAGCAAATATAGTAGCATGTGGAAAAAAAGAGTGAAGAGGGAATAAGTAGTTAGATTACAACTTTATGTATGCCAGAAAACAAAAAACCGGTCGAAGGACCGGTTTCTTATGTATGGCTGGGGTAGCAGGACTCGAACCTACGAATGGCGGGATCAAAACCCGCTGCCTTACCAACTTGGCTATACCCCAAGTGATAACCACGCAGCAAAAGCGCAATTACTAGGAAAAAATGGCTGGGGTAGCAGGACTCGAACCTACGAATGGCGGGATCAAAACCCGCTGCCTTACCAACTTGGCTATACCCCAACTGTGGTGCGGAAGGAGAGACTTGAACTCTCACGCCGTGAAGCACTGGAACCTAAATCCAGCGTGTCTACCAATTCCACCACTCCCGCACAGTCAGAACCTCAAGAGAAGTTAGATAAAAAGAAAAATTGGTGGCTATGGCGAGATTCGAACTTGCGACCCCATCATTATGAGTGATGTGCTCTAACCAACTGAGCTACATAGCCTCCGGCTTTTTCTTTTCCCTCTCAGGAAGTGGCGCGTATTATGCGGATATGACTGGCGACCGTCAACCCCTTTTTTACTAACTTTTTCTAAGTGGCTAATATCTGTGCATTCAGGTTTAAAATCTAGCCAAAGTGCAGTGAATTTAATCAAATATCGCCAATAAACCCAAACTTAATTCCATGGCGTTGATGAAGTTTTAGTCTGGTAATAGCAAACATCTATAGGTCTAGGACTATAAATTTTGTCATGAAAGAAAGAATTATCGAGTGTTTGCCCAGTTTTCATACGTTTTTGGTATTCGGGATGCGAAGGATGCTGAATATAATACTGTTTACCCGACGTATCTTTGTTACCTGCGTAACTATTTCTAATTTGGCTCTTATCCGAAGGCACTTCAATAACGCCACTATTTTCTATTGGGCCCCTTGGTAATTGCTGCAATACTTCCATTCCTTCGAGTACACGCCCAATAACTGACATATTTCTATCTAAGTGCCGCGGCGCTTGTCCAATCACAATATAAAACTCGGTGCTGGCAGTGTCCTTTTCACTATTACGGGCAAAAGCGACCGTGCCAGGGCAGTGAAGTGCCCACATTTCATTTCTCGTGCTGTCTATTCCTACAGGAAACCCATTTAGAAAACCTGTCGCGGGGGCAAACATGTCGTTTTCTTCTATAACAACCGCAGAAGATGAAAGGGGGGTAACAAACTCAGCTTTCAAATTACCGGTTTCTGGCGAGGGTTCATGGCTTTCATTACTCCCTCCTTGTGCAACAAAACCATCGACCACACGGTAGAAGTACTGCTGCTGATAAAAATCACTTTTTATTAGCTTACGAAAGCGTTTTACATGATGAGGCGCTAAAGCGGGGTTCAGCGCGATGACCACATCACCATAGTGTGTTTCAAGAGTAACGATATGTTTATTAGGCACTTTGTACCATTTGTTGGTGATGTCGTTATCCATCAATAGTTTTTCTTTTACCTGAGTGGCCTCAGGGCTTTTTTCATGATTGTTTGCGTGCGCGGTAGACACAACGCTGCTTACGCCCAAAAAGGCCACACAGAGCGATACTGCCAATACTGATATCTGTGGACGTGCTGATATCTGAGTAAGCGAAGAAAGTGAATGGACGAGTCTTTTAATCATTTTATTGTAAGCTCTGATGTAAATCATATTATTAACACTGGTATAAGTGTCTCTTTATGTGTTTAAAGTACCGAGTCATTGCCCGTTAAATCAACAACTAATTCTACAGGCAATAAAAAACCACCCCTAAGGGTGGTTTTTTGTAACGTAAATAGAAACGCTAGTAGGCTACATTTCTTTTTACACGTTAAATCTAAAGTGAATTACATCGCCATCTTTAACAATGTATTCTTTACCTTCTAAGCGCCACTTACCGGCGTCTTTCGCGCCTTGTTCACCGTTGAATTCAACAAAGTGATCGTAGCTAACGATTTCGGCACGAATAAAGCCTTTCTCGAAGTCGGTGTGAATCTTACCAGCTGCTTGAGGTGCGGTAGAGCCTTCAGGAAAGGTCCAAGCACGTACTTCTTTAACACCTGCCGTAAAGTAGGTTTGAAGGGTAAGCAAGTTATAGCCTGCACGAATAACACGATTAAGACCTGGCTCTTCAAGCCCCATGTCTTGCATAAATTCTTCACGCTCGTCGTCTTCAAGCTCAGCAATGTCAGACTCGATAGCCGCACATACTGCAACTACTACGGCATTTTCGCCTTCAGCGATAGCGCGTACTTTGTCTAGGTATGGGTTATTTTCGAAACCGTCTTCGTCAACGTTTGCAATGTACATGGTTGGCTTAAGGGTAAGCATGTTCATGTAGCTGATTGCAGCGTGCTCTTCTTTAGTCAGTTCTAAAGAGCGAAGTAATAAACCTTCATCTAAGTGAGGCTTAATTTTTTCCAATACTTTAAGTTCGTACTTAGCATCAGAATCGCCACCTTTAGCGCGTTTAGCAACACGGTGTAGGGCTTTTTCTGTGGTTTCTAAGTCTGAAAGTGCAAGCTCGGTATTGATAATATCAATATCGTCTTGTGGGTTAACCTTGCCTGCAACGTGAACAATGTTTTCGTCGTCGAAACAGCGAACCACGTGGCCAATTGCATCGGTTTCACGGATGTTAGCTAGGAATTTATTTCCTAAACCTTCACCTTTTGAAGCGCCTTCAACCAAACCTGCAATATCAACGAATTCCATTGTGGTTGGAATAACACGCTGGGGGTTTACAATTTCAGCCAGTTTGTCCAAGCGAAGATCCGGTACAGGTACAACACCTGTGTTGGGCTCTATGGTACAAAAAGGGAAGTTTGCCGCTTCAATACCTGCTTTTGTCAGTGCATTAAAGAGTGTTGATTTACCTACGTTTGGTAGTCCAACAATACCGCATTTAAAACCCATGGTAGGGATCCTTGTCTGGAATTAGTGCTAGCTTAGGCTCACGCCTTAAAGGAGTGTAGCCGATTTTGCGCTTGCTTCAGGTCGTTTTTAAGGAGTATTTCAGTACAACGCACAGCTTCGTCAATGACACTTTCTATAGCCATTTTTTCGTCAGCGGGGGGCCTACCTAATACATGTCCGGTAACACGGCTTTTGTGACCCGGATGTCCAATACCAATACGCAAGCGTAAGAAGTCTTTATTGTTACCCAATTTTGCCACAATGTCTCTAATACCGTTTTGACTAGAGCTACCGCCTATTTTGTATTTCGCTACACCGGGAGGTAAGTCGAGTTCGTCAAAGGCCACCAAAATTTGTTCGGGTTCAATACGGTAGAAATTGGCTAATGCCGCTACAGCCTGACCACTCTTATTCATAAAAGTTGTAGGATAAAGTAAACGTACATCATGCCCAGCAATAGTTACGCGAGCAGTTTTACCGAAGAATTTGGATTCTGGTTTTAGCGGGGTATTGAAGGTGTCGGCAAGTTGGTTTAGAAACCATTCACCGGCATTGTGTCGGGTATTATCATATTCGGGGCCTGGATTTCCCAGGCCCACGATAAGTCGGATATCAGCCAAGCTGATTATTCCTCAGAAGCTGCTTCTTCGTCGCCTTCTTCTGCATCAGCTGCTTTAGGAGCAGGCTTAACAGTGACTACTGCAAGGTCGTGAGTCTCGTCGTCTTTTCCAAGCTCAACAGACGTGATACCAGCAGGTAGTGTAAGGTCAGACAAGTGAAGAGTAGAATCCATTTCAACGTTAGCAATATCTACTTCGATGAATTCTGGAAGATCTTTAGGCAGACACGTAATTTCGATTTCGTTTACGTGGTGCTCAGCGATACCGCCAGCTTTGATAGCTGCAGACTTGTCTTCGTTGATGAAGTGAAGAGGTACGTTAGTGTGTAACTCTTGACCTGCGATTACGCGCTGGAAGTCAACGTGAAGAATACGAGGCTTGAAAGCGTGACGTTGCATGTCTTTAACGAGTACTTCAACAGCTTTTCCGTCTACGTTCAAAGTAAGAACGTGAGAGTAGAACGCTTCAAAGTCAGCAGCGTTGTTTACTTTGTTGTGATCAAGAGTGATCGACACTGGCGCTTCTTCACCACCGTAGATGATACCAGGAAGCTTGTCTTCACGACGTAGGCGGCGGCTCGCACCTTTCCCTAGGTCTGTACGTACAGTAGCGTCCAGAGTAAAAATTGCTTTAGACATTATATGTCTCCAATAAAAAATTAAGAATGTAAGTTCTTGCGACCAGAACCTACTGTTATAGGGCGTTGTAGCTACAAATTGTATACAACAATCGCCGCCTCAAATTTTGAGGGCGGCGAATTCTAACACCGAGGCCTATAACATACAAATTTTACTTGGCGGGTGTGCTTATGTTAGCGAGGCTTCATAATATTAGAAGCCTTACTAACCACTAACCTAAAGCTTATTTAGTTAACACTACGCGATAGTGGGCTTTACCATCTCGAAGTCGTTGTACTGCTTCATTAACGTCATCGAACTTGAAGGTTTCGGTTACTGGCGCAATATCATGCAGCGCAGCAAAATCCAGCATGGTTTTGATAGTAGCCGGGCTACCTACCGGCGAACCTGAAACTGAACGTTGGCCACCAATAAGGTTAAACGCGCCTATGTCTAAAGGCTCTAACGTTGCACCCACAAAGTGTAAACGGCCTTTAGGCGCTAACGTCGAGAGGTACAAGTTCCAATCAAGCTTCACATTCACGGTAGAAATAATAAGGTCAAACTTACCCGCGGCGGCTTTAAGTTCGTCTTTATCACGGCTATTTAAGGTTTCGTGAGCGCCTAGCTCTAACGCTTCTTTTTTCTTCGATTCACTTGAAGTGAAAGCAACAACCTTACATCCCCATGCATTTAAGAACTGCAATGCTAAGTGACCTAGGCCGCCAATACCTACCACGCCAACCACTGAGGTGGGTTTAATATCAAATTGTACTAATGGGTTAAACACGGTGATACCACCACAAAAAAGTGGCCCTGCTGTTTTAGGATCTACACCGTCAGGAAGAGGAACTACCGCAGTAGCTTGCGCACGTACTTTATCGGCAAATCCACCGTGGCGACCGCCAATTGTCATTGTGGCATTAGAACATAAATTTTGATCGCCAGACTCACAGGTGCCACAGCTATTACAATAGCCGGCGTGCCAGCCTAAGCCAACTCGCTGACCTACTTTCAATGACGTAACGTGTTCGCCTACCGCATTTATTGTTCCTACCACTTCATGGCCTGGTACGAATGGGTATTCACTTATACCCCATTCATTATCCAACATGCTTAAATCACTATGACAAATGCCGCAGCTCTCCACGTCTATCTCTACATCGTGAGAGGCTAATTCGCCGGGATCATATTCAAACCTTTCCAGTTTTCCACCTGGCTCTTTTGCTGCATATGCATTAATCATTTGTTACTCCTAGTATTAACAGTGACGTTTGTACGGCGTAGCTAGCCGTAATCGATCACCGTTTCCCTTTTCTTGCCAAGCAATACGTAGTCGAGGCATGCTTAGTGAGAAGATGCGTTTCCTATCACTCTGCTAGCGTCGAGTATTTCTACACTATCGACTTTTAACACGGTGCCGTATTGGGTGATAGTCATAAGATCTGGCATAGGCATGCCGGTTATCTTAACGATTAAGCCATTTCTATGAAATTTCTTATCCAGTTTTTGAAGCGTGTAGCGGTCCCCATTTTCAGCAATAAAAGCGTAAAAACCGCCTTCCATTTCTTTGTACACAATGGTGCCGGTTAGGGTAACTTCACTGGCTTCACCAGATGCGCTAAGACGTTTTTGTTCGGCAGTTTTAGGGACAAAGGCTTGCTGAGGCTTTTCATCTGCTTTTTCAGTCATAAGGGGCTCTTCTTTAACATCAACTGTGGTGTCGTCTTCATTAGAGCAGCCAGCAAGGACAAATAATAATGTGACGGCTGACAGCGTAGATAATGTACGAGTGAATTTCATAAATGCCTCTTTTATAGTTTTTTATTAGATACCAACCGTAAACCGAAAGTGGCCATATGGCTATAAAGAAAGACTACTTTAAAGCAGATTTAGTTCTCTTTATTTTGAATGTCAGGCCATTGGCTGATGAAATTTTCAGCGTGTTCGGCGGTCATCGGGCGACCATAGAAAAAGCCCTGTGCATTAGTAAAACCTAGCTTTTGTAGCAAAGTGGAAACGTCTTGTGTCTCTACACCTTCGGCAGTGGTTTGCAAGTGTAATGCATTAGCCAATTGTAGTATTGCTGACAAGATAGATTCCGCATTTGCACTGTTTACGTTTTGAGTGTGTTCTGACGCGGCAATAACGAAACTTCGGTCTACCTTTAGCTTGTCAAAAGGGAAACGTTGAAGGTAAGACAGTGAAGAGTACCCTGTACCGAAATCGTCTAATGCGATCCGAACGCCTTGCTCTCTTAAGCTATTCAAAAGCACAATCGTGCTGTCGCCATCACACATTAATGATGATTCAGTTAACTCAAGTTCTAATCGAGAGGCTGGTAACCCTGTTGCTTTAAGCGCCTTCATTACGGTAGTGAGTAAATTGGTTCGCTCAATTTGAACGGGAGAAACATTCACAGCAACTTGAAGCGGTGCAGGCCAGTTCATGGCATCACTACAGGCCTGTCTTAAGACCCATTCCCCTAACTGGACTATCATGCCATTTTCTTCAATCAGATGAATAAAATCGGTAGGCGATACGACGCCTCGCTCGGGGTGGTGCCAACGAACCAATGCTTCAAAACCGATTAGCGTATTATCGCTAAACCGAATTTGAGGCTGGTAGAGCACAACAAAGTCGTGGTCTGCAAAGCTTTGACGAAAATCACTTAGCAGCGCTAATCTCAACATGGCATACTCATCGAGTTTAGGATCGTAGAAGCAAAGTTTGTTTTTACCGCTCGTCTTGGCTGCATATAGCGCCATGTCGCTGGCACGTTGAAGAGACACTGGGGACACACCATCCATTGGCGCGCTTGCTACCCCAATGCTGGCGCCTAAATCAAACGAGTGCTCTTGATGTAGCCATGGTTCAGCCAATAAGTCGTGGATTTGCTGCCCGAAACGTGTCGCTTCTAGCGGCGTAAGGCTATTTTTGAAAACCCAAGCAAATTCATCGCCACCCAGTCTTGAAAGTAAAACACCCTTTGGCGTGATTTCTTTAAATCGACATGAAATGTCTTTTAATAGCTCATCACCAGCTAAGTGGCCTAACGTATCGTTAATCACTTTAAAATTATCAAGGTCTAACGTAATTAAGGTTATACCCTTAACTATTTCAGGGGCCTTCGTTTCATCTTCATCGACAAAGCATTGTTGTAATGTTTTGGCGAATAAATGGCGGTTAGCCAACCCAGTTAAAGCGTCGACATTAGCTAAAAATGTCATCTCTTTTTCGCGAAGTAGCGCATCTGTCACATCAGTGCTGACACCGCGCCAGCCTGATAAGTTACCTGTACTATTTATAAGAGGTTGGGCTGTCAGCGACCACCATTTAGTATCGCCATTGACTTCAATAGGAATGTTATCTTGCGTGAAGGGCTCATTCTGCTGAAAATTAGTTGCTAATTCCCTCAACACGTTCTGGTTCGCCGCAGATGCGCTGTCTGAAAGTAAGTTTACAAAATGGCTGCCAGAGAGTTGTTGAATAGGTTTCCCTAAAACATGTTGCATACGCAACGAGACATGCATCAAACATCCGTGACTATCAATTTCCCATAGCCAATCACTGGCGTTTTCTTCAAAATCTTTTAATAGCAAGCCTACAACCTGACGTTGATGTTCAATGGCGGTTTCAGCCATTAATCCGCGAACAAAACGTTTCGATGTAACCAGCACCACACAGCTTAGATATATCCAATAGATCAACAGCAATGCAGATATAAATAAATACTCGCCAAAGTAACTTATGTGGATACCTACTGATACCCCCAGGGTTAAGAACAAAACCCAAAATAACGCGGCTGCGGGTAAGGACGCAAACTGCCAAGCGCCAGTTGCAATAAATGCTGCAATAATAGCAACTAAGATAATCTTACCTTGGGTATCCAAAACACCAAGTAATACGGTCGTCATTTGCGCATATAAAACAGCCGCCAATCCCAACATGAGTGCCAAGATAAATTGAACCCGCTTAGAGCCAGTATTCTCAATTTTTCGCTTAACCAATAAGTACCAAGCGATAACATCACCGGCTGCGATAATAAGTAAAGACAACGACCATGCAATCATAAAATCACTATTAATAAGGTCATTAGCAAAAACGGAACACAAAATAACGATGAGAACAGTTGCACTGCTGGCAAGGGGAAGTTGTCGAGATAGAGAGTCAATTTGCCGGGCACGATAGTAGTTAGCCAACTCCGGCTTAGCATCGGGGTCGGTCCAAAATCGACTTAACCAATACCCAAATGCCGTTAACGAGCGTGTTTTTCTTACATTCACTAACCGCTCCTTTTTTATTCTTTGTATATTGATAACGCTGATAAGAAAGCTTACGCGCAATAAATCGCATTAACCCGTTAAATCGTGGTTCGGTTATCGACCGATAGTTTAAGAGCTTTAAGGATAGTAAAAGCGTGGCTACTTTTTGAAAATTTTTAAACGTTTTGGATGTAGGAAGTAAAGAGTAAACATGCGGGCAATAAAAAAGGGCCTGTAGGCCCTTTTTCGAGAAGTGAAGTTCGAATGGTAATCGCGTTATATGCTCGCAGCGACTATTCGAGTTGAGTACTCACGTCTAGTGCTAGAAACTAGTACTCAAACATCGCTGAAATAGACTCTTCATTGCTGATACGACGAATCGTTTCAGCAAGCATTTCAGATAATGTTAGTTGTTTCACTTTTCCAATCTTCTGCATATCTGCACTAAGCGGAATAGAATCGGTAATGATAATTTCATCAATGACAGATTCTTTTAGGTTCTGTGCTGCGTTACCAGAGAAAATCGCATGGGTGGCGTAAGCATAAACATTACGTGCACCATGGCTTTTCAATGCTTCAGCTGCTTTCGCTAACGTGCCGCCAGTATCAATCATGTCATCCACAATAATACAGTCACGGTCATTAACGTCACCAATGATGTTCATTACCTGAGCAACGTTCGCCTTAGGACGGCGTTTGTCGATAATAGCAAGATCAGCATCGTTAAGTAGCTTAGCGGTAGCACGTGCTCGAACAACACCGCCAATATCTGGCGATACTACAACCGGATCGGCGAAATCACGTTGAACCATATCGGCCAACAGAATAGGCGTTCCGAATGCATTATCTACAGGTACATCGAAGAAACCTTGAATCTGCTCGGCGTGCAAGTCGATAGTAAGTACTCTATCTACACCAACGTTAGAAAGAAAGTCTGCGACAACCTTTGCAGTAATTGGCACCCGGGCTGAACGAACGCGACGGTCTTGACGCGCATAACCAAAGTATGGAATTACCGCAGTAATAC
This sequence comes from Alteromonas sp. K632G, assembly GCF_017653625.1. NCBI lineage: Bacteria > Pseudomonadati > Pseudomonadota > Gammaproteobacteria > Alteromonadales > Alteromonadaceae > Alteromonas > Alteromonas sp. K632G. The sequence continues at coordinate 361 of NZ_JAGGDM010000014.1, read as the reverse complement.
GACCTGCTGATGCGCGGCGCAAAGCGTCGATCATCACGATCAATTCCATTAGGTTGTCATTTGTGGGTGCACAGGTTGATTGGATAATAAAAACGTCCGAACCACGGACGTTTTCATGAATTTCTACGCTAATTTCACCATCACTGAAACGGCCTACTTTGGCGTTCCCGAGTTTGGTATAAAGGCGATCGGCGACTTTCTGGGCAAGTTCTGGTACGGCATTACCTGCAAAGAGCTTCATATCTGGCACAAGTGGGTTCCTCAGTGCGTTGATAAAAGAGGTTTGGCTGGGGTAGCAGGACTCGAACCTACGAATGGCGGGATCAAAACCCGCTGCCTTACCAACTTGGCTATACCCCAA